>CABQGZ010000136.1 GCA_902463835.1 uncultured Lachnospiraceae bacterium | reverse complement strand
TATTATGGCAAAAAAAACGTATGAAGATAAGGATAAAGGCAATGCTAAAAAGAATCAATAAGATACTGCCGGAGCTGATACTGGAGATTGCTGTCTATGGCCTTATCGCACAGCTTGTCGGCATGTGGCTTGTAAAAGATAAGCTCTATTATACCATCGGATTGTGGATCGGCATCGCAATTGCCGCAGGAATGGCCATCCATATGGCGGTGGTGATACTGGACACGGTGGACATGGCCGCCCAGAAGCAGGCGCGGGTGCGCACCACGCTGTTTTCCGTGCTGCGCTACATTGTGGTTGTCCTGCTGTTTGTGGTTGTCCTTGTGTTTGATCTGGGCAATGTACTTGCCATGTTTGTGGGCGTCATGGGCCTGAAGGCGGCGGCCTATCTGCAGCCTTTTACCCATAAGCTATTGGAGAAATGCTACAAAAAAAACGATATGTATAGGAAGGCAGACAAACATGCTAAAATGTAGCTATGCAGGATACACATCTGTTACATTGAAGCTTTTCCTGTACGCATCTTTTTGATAAAATTTCTGCTTGAAAAGCAGGAGACAATTTTCGTATAAAACAGAGGAAGAAAAGGAGGTGAGACCGTGGACAATGCAATCCTGATGGCTTCCGGCACAGATGTTGACTTTATGATACACGGACTGTTTTCCTATGAGCTGTTTGGGCATACCTTCTGGATCACCAACAGCCACGTGTGCATACTGATCGTGATGCTGATTCTTGTAGGCTTTGCCCTTGTGGTGAACCGTAAGATGAAGCATGCCACAGAAGTACCCGGAACCCTGCAGAACATTGCGGAGCTGATCGTGGAAAAATTAGACGGCATGGTACATGGAACCATGGGAGCAAGAGGAAAGGCCTTTGCCAATTACATTGGAACCATATTTATCTTCATACTGGTGTCCAACATATCCGGTATATTTGGCCTAAGACCCCCCACCGCGGATTACGGTACTACGCTGCCGCTGGGGATCATCACATTTTTCCTGATCCATATCACCCAGTTCCGTTATCAGAAGCCGAAAGACATATGGAAGGATATGTGTTCTCCCCTGCCGCCATGGCTGCCAATCTGGTTCCCCATCAACGTGATCAGTGAGATTGCAGTGCCCATCTCGCTGTCGCTGCGTTTGTTCGCAAATGTGTTGTCGGGTACGGTGATCATGGCGCTGGTCTATGCATTGCTGGCAAAATTCGCCTATGCATGGCCCGCAGTATTACATGTGTATTTTGATCTGTTCTCCGGAGCCATCCAGACGTATGTGTTCTGCATGCTGACGATGACCTATATCAGCAACGCGATGGGAGACGAGGCGTAGAAGGAACTGCCGTAAGAAAATAGCAGTAAAAGAAAAACAGAAAAACCCAAGGAGGAATTCACAAATGGAAAACATTACAGGAACAGAATTAATCTTAGCATGCTCAGCAATCGGCGCAGGTCTGGCCGTCATCGCAGGTATCGGACCTGGTATTGGACAGGGTATCGCGGCAGGACACGCAGCGGCGGCTGTGGGCCGCAATCCAGGAGCCAAATCCGAGATCACATCGACGATGCTTTTGGGCCAGGCCGTGGCGGAGACCACCGGTCTTTATGGTCTGTTGGTAGCTCTGCTCCTCCTTTTCGTAAAACCGCTGGTACCGTAAGATGTCAGTAAAACGGTTGGTACCATAGAAAAGGAGGCCAGGCATTGGAGAGATTAGTTGATTTGGATCCACAGCTTCTTCATGACACGATTCTGCTGGCAATCGCCGTATTCGTGCTGTTTACGCTGATGTCCTATCTTCTGTTCGACCCTGTGCGCAAGATGCTGGAGGACCGGAAGGAACGGATCGGTCGGGACATCGCAGAGGCGCAGGAGAGCAAGGTGGACGCGGCAGCGTTAAAGGCGGAGTATGAAGCGAAGCTTGCCAACGTGGACAAGGAAGCGGATGAGATCTTAAGTGAAGCCCGCAGAAAGGCTTTGAAGAACGAAGCCCGGATTGTGGAGGAAGCCAGGGAGGAGGCCGCCCGCATCCTTCTGCGTGCCAACGAAGAGGCACAGCTGGAGAAGAAGCGGGTGCTGGATGAGATGAAGCAGGAAATGATCTCCATCGCATCCATGATGGCAGGGAAGGCTGTGGCAGCCTCCATCGACACAACGATTCAGGATACGCTGGTGGAAGAGACGTTGAAGGAAATAGGTGAGAGCACATGGCAAAGCTAGTATCCAAGACCTATGGGGATGCATTGTTTGAGCTTGCCGTGGAGGCTGGCTGGGTGGATGAGCTCCAGACGGAGGTTTCGGGCGTCTCACAGATCCTGCACGAGAACGGCGAATTATCCACATTGATGAATCACCCGAAGATCGTAAAAGAAGAAAAGATACAGATTCTGGAGAATATTTTCAAGGGACGTATCAGCGATGAACTGCTGGGTCTTATGAGAATGCTTGTTTCCAAGAATCACTACGGTGAGATGGAAGGGGTATTTTCCTACTTCCTGGACCGGGTAAAGGAATACAAAAATATTGGTACGGCCTATGTGACCTCCGCCCGCCCCCTACGGGACGCACAGAAGGCGCAGATACAGGAAAAATTGCTTGCGACCACGAAATATGTATCCTTTGAAATGCATTTTTCCGTGGACGAGAGTCTGATAGGCGGAATGGTAATTCGGATTGGTGACAGAGTGGTGGACAGCAGCATTCGAACCAAATTACAGAATCTGACCAGAGAATTATCGAAAATACAGTTGAAAGTAGGTGAATGCGCTCCATGAATTTAAGACCGGAAGAAATCAGTTCTGTCATCAAGGAACAGATCAAGCGATACGCGTCCACGCTGGAAGTGTCTGACGTGGGAACCGTCATTCAGGTGGCGGACGGAATCGCCCGTATCCATGGTCTCATGAACGCCATGCAGGGCGAGCTGCTGGAGTTCCCGGGAGAGGTCTACGGCATGGTACTGAACCTGGAGGAGGACAATGTCGGCGCGGTTCTGCTGGGCGATATGAAAAATATTAATGAGGGCGATACGGTAAAGACCACCGGAAGGGTGGTTGAGGTTCCGGTAGGCGACGCCATGATCGGGCGTGTGGTCAATGCGCTGGGACAGCCCATCGACGGAAAAGGCCCCATTGAGACAGACAAATACAGACAGATTGAGCGGGTGGCCTCCGGCGTTATCTCCCGGAAATCGGTGGATACCCCCTTACAGACAGGTATCAAGGCCATCGACTCCATGGTGCCCATCGGAAGGGGACAGCGTGAGCTGATCATCGGCGACCGTCAGACAGGTAAGACGGCCATCGCTATCGATACCATCATCAATCAGAAGGGACAGGGCGTAAAATGTATCTATGTGGCCATCGGACAGAAAGCGTCCACTGTGGCTACCATTGTGAAGACGCTGGAGGAGTTCGGCGCTATGGCTTACACCATTGTGGTGGCCTCCACAGCCAGCGAGCTTGCGCCCTTACAGTATATTGCGCCCTACGCGGGCTGCGCCATCGGCGAGGAGTGGATGGAGAACGGCCAGGATGTGCTGGTGGTGTACGACGACCTGAGTAAGCACGCAACGGCTTACCGTACACTCTCCTTGCTGCTCCGCAGACCCCCAGGCCGTGAGGCTTATCCCGGGGATGTATTCTATCTCCACTCCAGACTGCTGGAGCGGGCGGCAAGACTATCAGACAAATTAGGCGGCGGCTCCCTGACGGCGCTGCCCATCATCGAGACTCAGGCAGGAGACGTGTCCGCGTACATTCCCACCAACGTGATCTCCATCACAGACGGCCAGATCTATCTGGAGACAGAGATGTTCAACGCGGGCTTTCGCCCGGCCGTCAATGCCGGCTTGTCCGTATCCCGTGTGGGAGGCGCTGCCCAGATCAAGGCCATGAAGAAGATCGCGGGGCCGATTCGTGTGGAACTGGCACAGTATCGGGAGCTGGCAGCATTTGCCCAGTTCGGCTCCGAGCTTGACGCAGATACCAGTGAACGTCTGGCACAGGGCGAGCGCATCCGTGAGATGCTCAAGCAGCCCCAGTATAAGCCCATGGCGGTGGAATACCAGGTTATGATCATTTACGCGGCGACGAGAAAATATCTGCTGGATATTCCGGTGGAGGATGTGCTGCGGTTTGAGAAGGAACTGTTTGAATTTATAGACACCAAGTATCCGGAGATTCCGGAGGCGATCCGTACCGATCGGGAGCTGAAGGAGGAGACGGAAGCGGCGTTGGTGAAGGCGATAGAGGAGTGTAAGGCTGCATTCCGGTAGAGAGGTGGTGAGATAGAGTGGCTTCATTGAGAGATATTAAGTTAAGGAAAGGCAGTATTCAGAGTACGCAGCAGATTACAAAGGCTATGAAGCTGGTTTCGACTGTGAAACTGCAGAAAGCCAGAGGGCATGCGGAGTCTGCGAATCCTTATTTTAATTACATGTATCGAACGGTTACGTCTATGCTGGCACGATCTGGAAATATCAGCCATCCTTACTTAAAACCGGGTGGATCCGAAAAGAAAGCGATTGTTGTGATATCTTCCAACCGAGGATTGGCAGGGGGCTATAATTCCAATATAGTCAAGCTGATTGCCGGAAGTGAGCTTCCCAAGGAAGATGTGAAGATATATGCCATCGGCCGAAAGGCGAAGGAAGGGCTGGAACGCAAGGGTTATGAGATCGTGGCTGATTACTCGGAAGTGATGGAGGAACCTGCTTATGCGGATGCCGCCGAGATCTGCGGCGATGTGCTGGAGGCCTACACAAGCGGTGAGGTAGGAGAGATTTATCTGGCCTACACCCATTTCAAAAATACAGTGAGCCAGGTTCCCACCATGATGAAGCTTCTGCCGGTTGAATTCGACGATGTAGAACTGGCGGAAGCAGACACCAAGACCCTGATGAATTACGAGCCCAACGAAGAAGAGGCATTGAACATGATCATACCCAAGTATGTGACCAGCCTATTCTACGGAGCCTTGGTAGAAGCCGTAGCCAGCGAGAACGGAGCCAGAATGCAGGCCATGGATTCCGCCACCAACAACGCGGAGGAAATGATCAGCGATCTGACCTTAATGTACAACAGAGCGCGCCAGAGCAGTATCACCCAGGAATTGACGGAGATCATCGCCGGCGCAGAAGCAATATCATAAAATTGAGGATATTTTAATGTTCTTTTATTGCAGGAAAACTGCCTCAACAATTACAAGGAGAGTGAAGTAATGGCAGAAAAAAATATAGGCAAGATCACTCAGATCATCGGCGCAGTCTTAGACATCAAATTCGCCGACAGCAAGCTGCCGGAAATCAACGAGGCGATCCACATCCCCTTAAAGGATGACAAAAAGCTCGTCGTTGAAGTTTCCCAGCATCTGGGTGATGATACAGTGCGATGTATTGCCATGGGCCCCACCGACGGACTGGTGCGCGGAATGGATGCAGTTGCAACCGGCGCGCCCATCTCGGTTCCGGTGGGCGAGAAGACCCTGGGACGTATGTTTAACGTTCTGGGCGACCCCATTGATGAGATAGATCCTCCCACAGGAGTAGAGTACCTGCCCATCCACAGAAAAGCCCCGGCCTTTGAAGAACAGGCCACATCCATGGAGATGCTGGAGACCGGTATCAAGGTGGTAGACCTGCTGTGCCCCTATCAGAAGGGCGGTAAGATCGGTCTTTTCGGCGGCGCAGGCGTAGGTAAGACGGTGCTGATCCAGGAGCTGATCCACAACATCGCAACAGAGCACGGCGGTTATTCCGTGTTCACCGGCGTGGGCGAGCGTACCCGTGAAGGAAACGACCTGTATTATGAGATGAAGGAATCCGGAGTTATCGATAAGACCTGCATGGTCTTCGGACAGATGAACGAGCCCCCCGGAGCCCGTATGCGTGTGGGCCTGACCGGACTTACCATGGCGGAATATTTCCGTGACAAGGGCGGAAAGGACGTGCTGCTGTTCATCGACAATATCTTCCGCTTTACCCAGGCAGGCTCTGAGGTGTCCGCGCTGCTGGGCCGTATGCCTTCGGCGGTGGGCTATCAGCCCACGCTGCAGACGGAGATGGGCGCCCTGCAGGAGCGAATCACATCCACAAAGAACGGCTCCATCACTTCGGTGCAGGCGGTATATGTGCCCGCCGACGACCTGACAGACCCGGCTCCGGCTACCACCTTTGCCCATCTGGATGCCACCACCGTATTGTCCCGTTCCGTTGTGGAGCTTGGTATCTATCCGGCGGTAGACCCCTTGGAGTCCACCTCCCGCATTCTGGATCCCAGAGTGGTGGGCCAGGAGCATTTCGAGGTGGCCCGTGGAGTGCAGGAGATCCTTCAGAAGTATAAGGAATTACAGGATATCATCGCGATCCTTGGTATGGACGAGCTGTCCGAGGATGACAAGCTTGTGGTGAGCCGCGCCAGAAAGGTGCAGCGGTTCCTGTCACAGCCCTTCTTCGTGGCAACCCAGTTCACGGGAATGGACGGTAAATATGTTCCAATCTCCGAGACCATTCGCGGTTTCAAGGAGATACTGGACGGAAAACATGACGACGTGCCGGAGGGCCATTTCCTGAATGCAGGAAGCATTGATGAAGTACGCGCCCGTATGAAGTAGGGGGTGGTACATTTGGCAGATGGAAATAACTTGTTTCAGATTGAGATTATCACGCCGGAGCGAATCTTCTACCAGGGGGAGGCCTCCATGGTGGAGTTCACCGCCCAGGACGGAGATATCGGCGTATTGAAAGGCCACATTCCGCTGACTACCGTGGTGTCACCGGGTGTTCTCACCATCAAAGAGCCCGGAGGGGATAAGCTGGCGGCGCTGATGGCGGGCTTTGCGGAGATTCTGCCGGACAAGGTCACCATTCTTGCGGAGGTGGCGGAGTGGCCGGAGGAGATCGATCCCCACCGGGCCGAGGCTGCCAAGGAGCGCGCCGAAAAGCGTCTCTCCAGTCATGGGTCCGAGATTGACGTTATGCGAGCTGAGGTAGCTTTGAAGAAGGCGCTGGTGCGGCTGGATCTGAAGAGATAGAGAGTTATTATTAATACAGCGATTTATGAATCTTCCGATAAGTCTGGGGCGAGATACCGCACAGAGCGGTGAAGTTCCGGTTGAAGCTGGAGACCGATTGGAAGCCGGCGGCGGTGCAGATGTCAAGGATCCGCATATCGGAGGATAATAAAAGCTTCTGTGTATGCTCGATGGTCACTTTCATGATGAAATCATGAGGAGCCATGCCCACCTCCTCCCGAAAGGTTTTTCGGAAATTAGAGACACTCATATTAAAGCGGGCGGAAAGCTCTTCCATACGGGGAATATGGCCGGATTCGGTGCATTGATAGATATAGTGCACGATTTCGGTCATTTTTCCGTAATTGTCAACCATTCTCGTCTCGCAGGGAGCATAGGACCCCTGCGCACGGCCAATCGTGTACAACAGCTGTAAAAACTGAAAGCAAAGCATCTCATTGCGGTTGGGCAGAAAGGTTTGATACTGATGTATCAGCTGAAGGATACAATCGCATATCCGGGGAAAGGAATCCCGGGAAATATAATCATACAAGGTCAACGTAAGATTCAGAGAATCTGCGTTGGAAAGTCTGGAATATCCAAAGGTCTCACGCAGCATATCTTCAAGATCAAAATATAGAAACATCCATTTGGAAACAGTATCGGGAGCGCTTACGGTATAGTGGGGACGCTTCGGTAAAATAAAGAGGGCGTCGCCTGCCTGAAAAGGATATTTGCCGGAAGGGGTGTAATGGAATCCGTTCCCTTCAAAACAATAGCCAATCTCAAAGGCATTGTGGTAATGGTAGGAGGTCACATGCTTGTCCCCAAGGAGCCAGGGAGCCAGCCGAAAGGAGTCGCTGCGCTCGATCAACGTGACGGAGGGCTTCTCAGAATAGACAATTTGGAAATTGGAATAAAATTGATTTTGCATAGTTGCCAGGAATCTCCTTTTCTGGTATTTTCTGGAATATTCCATCCACTTTC
>CABQGZ010000135.1 GCA_902463835.1 uncultured Lachnospiraceae bacterium | reverse complement strand
ACTCTGCCTGGCATCTTGCCAACGATCACAATTATGTTTATTATGAAATTGGGTCAGGTGCTGAGCGTTGGCTATGAGAAGATTCTTCTGTTGTCCAACACAGCGAACCTGGAGACGGCGGATGTGATCTCAAGCTATGTATACCGAATGGGGTTGGCGTCCAGCTATCCGCAGTACAGTTATTCTACGGCGGTAGGACTGTTTTCCTCCGTCATCAATTTGCTGCTGGTAATCCTGGGGAACCGGATATGCAAGAAGCTGAACGGCAGCGGGTTGTGGTAAGGAGGACAGAGATGAAGAAGATAAAAAGAGGAAGACGTAAACGGAACGATATTATTTTTGATGCGATCAATACCATTTTCATGATCCTGGTCATTGTGATCATGCTGTATCCTCTGTGGTACGTGGCTATGGCCTCCTTCAGTGATTCCAATCACCTGATGGCCCACAAGGGCTTGCTGTTGGCACCGTTGGATTTTAATTTTGACGCCTACCGCATGGTGTTCAAAAATCCCAACCTGGCCAGCGGCTACCTGAATACGCTGCTGATCGTGGTGGTGGGGACCTTTTTCAGTACGCTGATGACGGCGCTGGGAGCCTACGTTATGTCCAGGAAGCCGTTTCCCTTCCAGAAACCGATGATGTTTTTGATGATCTTCACCATGTATTTCAGCGGCGGCATGATCCCCAATTACATTCTCTTAAATAATTGGCTGCATTTGGGAAACAATCGGCTGGTGCTGATCCTGCCGGCGTTGGTGACTACCTACAACCTCATCGTGATGCGTACCGGTTTCGAGGCGATTCCGGATTCATTGGAGGAGTCGGCCAAGATCGACGGGGCTACGGAGGTGACGATTCTCTTTCGTATCATCATTCCGGTGGCGCTGCCGTCTATGGCGGTGATCATTCTTTTCTACGCGGTGAGCTATTGGAACTCATGGTTCGAAGCCAGCATCTACCTGACGGATCGGGCAAAGTATCCGCTGCAGGTTATCCTGCGTGAGATATTGATCGTCAATAGCACCTCGGAGATGCAGGTGGGTGAGATCGGCAATGCGGTGGCTATCGGGGAGAGTATCAAATATGCGACCATTATGGTGGCGACAATTCCCATACTGCTGATCTATCCTTTTGTACAGAAATATTTTGTAAAAGGGCTTATGGTTGGCGCGGTAAAAGGTTAAAGACAAAAGAGGCGGGAGTGAGCTGTGGTGAAAAAGAAACGTATTGGGTGGCGTATGCAGGACATAAGGGAATGGATCGGATCCTATCTGGTGATTCTGGTGATACCGATTGTGGTCTGTTCCGTCTTTTTCCTGTACACTTATTTGGTGATCTGGGAGGAGACCAGGGAATCAAATACGGCAGCCCTGCAGATGGTGGATTCCAAGCTGGATCAGGTCTTTGAGGAGGCTTTTTTGCTGGAGTATCGGATACAGAGCGATCGAAGTGTCAAGGAGGCTGCCCAGATCAGGCAGCCGCTGGATGCGAATAAGCGATTCGCCCTGAGCAAGGCAGCCCAGGAGGTGTCCGTCTATACCGGAAGCTATGAATGGCTGGGCGCCTGGTACGTGTATTTCCCCAACAGTGATATGGTGTTGACGCTGGGGGGAGCTTATATCGACCGGGCAGTCAGCTATGAGCGTATCGGCAAAAGCTGTGGATACACGCAGGAGGAATGGGAAGCGCTTCTCTGTGGCAGAAATGGCCGGATGTTCTTAAAAAATGAGGGCAGCGGGCCGGTGGCCTATATTTCTTCCCTGCCGGTGCACAGTGGTACTCTGCGTATGAATGTGATTCTGGAACTGAACACCGGGTATCTCCAGAACACGTTGAGCTATCTTGATTATATGAAAAACAGCGGTATCGTTCTGACGGATGAGGCGAACCGGATCCTGGTGAGCCGCAATCTGGACATGCCTGATATAGGAGAACTTTCCGGCCAGATCACGGCGGGCAATGGGTATCAGAATATCACGGTGAATGGGGAGCGGATGATGGCGTCCTGCATGGAATCCCAGCGGATTGGACTTAAGGTGATCTCCCTCATTCCATACCGGGAATTTTGGAAAAAGGCGCTGCAGAGCCTGTTTTCATTCCTGGCGGCCTTAGCTCTGTGTATCCTGGTGGGAACGGGAGCCGCTTACTTTTTTTCAGTGGGAAAGCAGAGAACCTGGGGAAAAATGAAGAAGATCGTCTCCCGGAAGCTGGCGGGCAATGAGGACAATCTGCGTTTTCGCAATAAGGAGATTGCCGCAGCCATCGAGAATATCGTGCAGGAATATGACGCCATGCAGAAGCAGCTCTCCGCGGTGGACAGCATGAAGAAGGAGCTGCTGGTGACGGCGGCTCTAAGGGGCAGGATCCGGCCGGAGGATATGGATCGTGTGTTTGAGAAAAACGGCGTTTCCTACGAGATTGGGAATTTTATGATCATCCTCTTTCAGATGGAGCGCTTCGACCCGTTTGGTGACGGGGAAAAAGGAGAGCATGGCAGCAGGGATATCGAATCCATCCGGCAGGCGGTGACCTCGGTACTGCAGGAGGTATGTGAAAAGGAGTTTGTCTGCGAGACCATGAATCTGGATGAGAAGATCGTGTGCATTGTAGATTTTGGCGAACTGGATAAGGCGAAATGCTATGAGCATATCGCCCGGCTGGAGACGCTGAAAGATGGAGATGCGCTGGGTGTGAGCGGCGTTTTCGAGACGATCTCCATCAGTGATGTGCACAGGGATATTTATTTCCTGCATACAGCATATTCCGAGGCCGCCCGTGTGATGGAGTATCAGCTTGTCAAAGGGGACGGATTGATCTTAAGCTATATGGAGATGCTGCGTAAGACACAGATGAGCTACCTGTATTCGGTGGAAAATGAGACTGCTTTAATCCGCTGGATCTGTGAGGGAAAGAAGGAGACGGCTCAGGAGCTTTTTGAGGAGATCTATGAAAAGAATGTGGCGAATGTGAACAGCTCCGAGGATCTTCGCAGATGTCTGATGTGGAACCTGACGGCCAGTGTGCTCCGGGCTGAAAGTGAGCTGCGGGAGCGGGCGGAGTTCCCAGACATGCAGGAGCTTCTGGAGAATATGGAGCCCAAGATTCCGCTGCGGGAAGCCAAGGAGATCCTGAAGGAGCGGATCGGTATTATTTGTGACGAGGCGATTAAAGCCAAGGGCAAAAAGGGAGAGCTTGTGGCTGAGCAGGTCAAGGAATATATAAGGGAGCATTTTTCCGATCCCAACCTGAGCAACAGCCAGATCGCGGAGGTATTTCGGATGAATGTGTCCTATCTGTCCACCTTCTATAAAGAGAAAACAGGCCAGTCTCCCCTTGCCTACATCCACTGGGTGCGGTTGGAGAATGCCAAAAAGCTGTTAGATGAGACGAACCTGACGGTGGAAGCAATCAGCGCCAGGGTGGGCTGTAATAACAGCGTGACCCTGACCAGACTTTTTAAGAAATACGAGGGTATGACCCCGGCGGAGTATAAGAAAAGAGATCGAACACAGCGAAAAGCGCCGGAGTGATGGAGTATATATGGATAAATGTTTTGATGATATAATCTACGGAGGCAGCCTGGCAGGTTGTCTTGCTGCCGTCCGCAGAAGACGGGAAGGGCGCCGTGTGGCGCTGGTGGAGCGGAGGGGATTTCTGGGCTGTGATCTGACTGGAACCCTTCGCATGGATGCAGATTTTTGGGAGACTTCCGGGAAACAGGCCAAAGATCCAGCGAAACAGGAGCTTCTGGCACTGCTTGGCGGGGAAGCTTTGGAGAGGAATACGGTTCTGGAGGAAGGTGTTGGGCTTAAGCGGTGGGGCATGCTGGAGATCGGCGAGATCAAGCGGCGGCTGCTGGATTGGGTAGAGGAAAATGGCGTGGAGGTATTCTTTTGTCTGGAGCCCTGCGCCATTCTTTGCGATTCAGTAAAGCATGGGGCGGCAGGATTGCTGCTTGGAAGCAAGTGGGGCTATTTCCTGCTGGAGGGAGATTGTCTTATGGACGCTGACGGGACGCGGCCGTTAAAGCGGATGCTCTTTGGCGGCACATGGCTCCATGAGACGGAGGCTTTTATGGTTCTGCGTCTGGAAGGGGCCTGGAAGGAAAGCGGGATTCCCGATAAAGCCGGGCTAGCAGAGATTGCGGACAGACTGAATCAACGCTGGCCCGGATTGACTGGGGAGGAGACCAGAGAGGCGGAAGCGATTGCCTACCGCATCTTCTGCAGGGAAAATGTCTCCTATCTGGAAGTCTCATATCCGGTGCAGGCGGAGGAGAATATGGGAAGCATGTACCAGAAGGGTCAGGAGGCTTTGCTGCATTGCTTCACGCTGCTGAAAAAAGCATATCCGTCTGCGGGATTACGGATGGTGCTGCTGGCGTACGAGCCTTTTGTTGGAAAGGGGACGTTGGCAGAGCAATTGGAAGAGGAACCGTATCCGTTGAAGCAATCGGATGGAGCGAAGAGTCCGGCAGAGCAGTGCGGGGACATGTATTTTTGCAATCGGGATGTGCGAATCCCGTTTTCGGAATTTGAGAAAAAGGAGTGGGAACCATGGGAAGAGCCATTGCCGCTGCAGAAGCTGGCGCACACAGGTGAACTGCCGCTCCCGTTTCTGGGACGTCATGAGGTGGTTTTGGCGGTAGGCGGAACCGCAGGGACGGCAGCGGCTGTTGCAGCTGCCCGGGAGGGCGCTAAAACAGCTGTGGTGGAATATCATTACGGCTTTGGAGGAACACAGACCTACGGGGGAATCCCGGGGTATTATTTTGGTTATAGAGACGGCTTTGCCAGCCAGCAGAAGACGTGTATGGAGAGCCGTGGTGTAGAGCCGTCAGAAGCGGGACGGCTGCTGTGGTGTACACATTCCATGCAGATGGAAGGCGTTGAGGTCTACAATGGGGCCACCGTTTGCGGCGTGGTGAAGGAGAACGAGCAGGTTACCGGTATGGAGATTGTTCAGGACGGGCGCTGGGGGCTTCTCTGTCAGAAGGTGGCCATTGACGCTACCGGAGACGGCGATATTGTTGCCTTTGCCGAAGTTCCATGCAGGCTGGGCGCAGCGGAAAACGGGAATGTGCAGGACTGCGGGATGCAGCATTACGGGGGATATGGGTATAATCTGGATGCCATCTGTCAGGACGAATACGGGGAGGTACTCAGAGGAATTCGTATGGGCCACCGGCTTGGCGGGGGGATAGATTTTTCGCCGGTTCTGACGCCCCGGGAAGGACGACTCTTTGCTGGTGAGGCTGCCATGAGTATGAAAGATATTTTGCTGGGCAAAAGCTATGCAGATACCATTGCTCTGGTGTATACGGACAATGATCCCCATGGAACGATGAGCTCCCTGTTAAGCTATATGGGAATGACGCCGTATCATGGAGAGGGGATTCGCATCGAGATACCCTACCGTTGTTGTATCCCCAAAGGGGTGAAGGGGCTGCTTGCGGCGTCCAAGAGCATCAGTGCCGAGCAGGATGCGGCGGCTTATCTGCGCATGGCGGCCGATATCCAGAACAGGGGCTATGCCATAGGCGCGGCAGGCGGGATGGCGGCGCTGGCGGACTGTGATGTGCGCCAGATCCCGATGGGTCAATTGCAGAGCAAGCTGCGACATATGCAGATTCTGGATGGGAAAGCAGGGAAAGCGGAGAAAACACAAAACGATGTGAAGAGTCTGATGGTCGGAGCAAAGGAGGAAAAGCGGGTATGCTTTGGAAAGATATTATGCCTGCCAAAAAAGAGGGCTGTCCCGATGCTGAAGAAGGAACTGGAAGGAGCCGCGGATAATCTGGGGCTTGGGATAGCCCTTGCATGGTTTGGAGAGAGAGACAGCCTGCCTCTATTGAAGGCGCGCTTTCAGAAGCTGGTGCAGGAAGAGGATCCCGCTTCCTATGACGACAGAAATCTGCAGAAGCCGGGAAACAATCTGGGCGGTATCCTGGAGGAGACTTGTGATTACTGGAGAATCAATCAGCTTCTGACGGTATTTGCTCTGCTGGGAGAAAAGGATATAAAGGCAGATGTGATAAGACTGCTGGAGCGATTCCGCGCAGGCGGAGCTGCCGTGCGCAGGGAGAGCCTTTATGTGTCCAGACGCTGGGATCTCCACAGAATTCCGCATTTTGACAGGCTTCGTGCGCTGCTTTTCTATATTGGCTGTGTTCCCGGTGCAGAATACGGACAGGCGCTCGAGCGACTGGCACAGCGGGAGAATCTGCTGGGGTTTCTGGGCCGGGAAGCAGCGTATGACTTCCATAACCGGGAAGCGGAGGATCGCTGTGTTGGCAGGCAGTATCAGAGCGCCTGCATGGAGCTGTCAATCGGCGAGACGTTGGCAAAGTGCAAAAATGCCGCAGGAAAAGAGATCTTAAAAAGAGGAATGGAGGATGTACATTCCATTTTGAGGAGAAGAGCTTACGATTTTTGTTTCCTGCAAAAATCCCTTGACAGCCCTGCAAAATAGGTGTATATATAGGGAAGAAGATTTGAAAATTCAATATTGTATTATTTCTCTTATTCAGAGTGATGGAGTTACATAGGAACTGTGAAGTCACGGCAACCCCTCAATAGGAAGGTGCCAGCCTGAGCGAGTAATCGAACAATAAGAGGATTTGATTATCTTTAAAGATTTCGGGTCCGCTTTTGCGGACCCTTTGTTGTTGCATGCAGCCGCAAAGGACAGTTTGTCCATTGTGGACTGCACAAAAAGATTTTTCGAGCTATTAAAGGAGGAAAAACATGGAAAAACGTTTATTTACATCGGAATCCGTAACGGAAGGCCATCCGGACAAGGTCTGTGACGCCGTATCCGACGCCATCTTGGACGCGTTGATGGAGAAGGATCCCATGAGCCGGGTGGCCTGCGAGACAGCCACCTGCACCGGCTTTGTACTTGTGACTGGTGAGATCACAACGAACGCCTACGTGGACATTCAGAAGATTGTCCGCGACACGGTGAAGGAGATCGGCTACGACCGCTCCGAGTACGGCTTTGACGGCAACACCTGCGCTGTTCTGGTGGCCATCGACGAGCAATCCGCAGACATCGCCATGGGCGTGGACAAGGCGCTGGAGGCAAAGGAAAATAAGATGTCCGACCAGGAGATCGAAGCCATCGGCGCAGGCGACCAGGGCATGATGTTCGGCTATGCCACCAACGAGACGGAGGAGTTCATGCCATATCCCATCTCTCTGGCTCACAAGCTGACACGTCAGCTGACCAAAGTACGCAAGGACGGTACCCTGACCTATCTGCGTCCCGATGGCAAGAGCCAGGTGTCTGTAGAGTACGACGAAGCCGGAAACCCTAAGCGTCTGGAGGCGGTGGTGCTCTCCACCCAGCACGACCCGGATGTGACTCAGGAGCAGATTCATGCAGATATCAAGAAGTATGTATTTGACGAAGTGCTTCCGGAAGAACTCATCGACGAGAACACCAAGTTCTTCATCAATCCCACCGGCCGCTTTGTCATCGGCGGACCTCACGGAGACGCAGGTCTCACCGGCCGGAAGATTATTGTGGACACCTACGGCGGCTATGCCCGCCACGGCGGCGGAGCCTTCTCCGGTAAGGACTGCACTAAGGTGGACCGCTCCGCAGCCTACGCAGCTCGCTACGTGGCCAAAAATATCGTGGCGGCAGGTCTGGCAGAGAAATGCGAGATCCAGCTCTCCTACGCCATCGGCGTTGCCCAGCCCACCTCCGTTATGGTGGACACCTTCGGCACCGGCAGGCTCAGCGATGAGAAGCTGGTGGAGATCATCCGGGAGAACTTCGACCTTCGCCCCGCCGGCATCATCAAGATGCTGGATTTAAGACGCCCCATCTACAAGCAGACTGCGGCCTACGGACACTTTGGACGCAACGATCTAAAGCTCCCCTGGGAAGCCCTGGATAAGGTGGATGTATTGAAAAAGTATTTGTAGGGAAATAATTCTTAAGAATCTTGGAATTTTTTTTTCGGATACTTGACAAACAATACAAGCGTAGTATAATTACTTCTCGA
>CABQGZ010000134.1 GCA_902463835.1 uncultured Lachnospiraceae bacterium | reverse complement strand
GTCCTATACTGAAACAAGTCTATCAGAAAGTGTGGGATTTGTAAAATGAATGTGAAAGATTTCTATTTTGATTTACCCCAGGAGCTGATTGCCCAGGATCCGCTGAAGGACCGCTCCAGTTCCCGGTTACTTGTCCTTGATAAGCATACCGGTCAGACAGAACACCGTGTATTTCGCCAGATTACAGATTATTTAAGGCACGGTGACTGCCTTGTCATCAACAATACAAAGGTAATACCGGCCCGGCTGTTCGGAGAGAAGGAGGGCACTCAGGCCAAGATTGAGATTCTTCTGTTAAAAAGGAAGGAGAACGATATCTGGGAGACACTGGTAAAACCAGGCAAGAAAGCGAAGCCCGGGACGAAGCTGTCCTTTGGAGGGGGGATTCTCACCGGGGAGGTTCTGGAAGTGGTGGAGGATGGGAACCGTCTGATCCAATTTCATTACGAAGGGATTTTTGAGGAGATATTAGATCAGCTGGGACAGATGCCGCTGCCTCCCTATATCACTCATCAGCTGGAGGATAAGAACCGCTATCAGACTGTGTACGCCAAATATGACGGCTCGGCGGCTGCCCCTACGGCGGGTCTGCATTTTACGCCGGAGCTTCTGGATGAGATCCGGGCAATGGGGGTATCCATTGCGGAGGTGACGCTCCACGTGGGCCTTGGAACCTTCCGGCCTGTGAAGGTGGAAAATGTGCTGGAGCACCACATGCACTCCGAATTCTATCAGATTGATGCGGCGGCTGCCGATATCATCAATCGCACGAAGCAGCAGGGAGGCAGGGTGATCTGTGTGGGAACCACCAGCTGCCGTACCATTGAGTCGGCGGCAGAGGAGGACGGAACCCTCAGGCCCTGCAGCGGGTGGACGGAGATCTTTATCTATCCAGGCTATCGATTCAAGGTGTTAGACTGTCTGATCACCAACTTCCATCTGCCGGAATCCACGCTGTTGATGTTGGTGTCGGCGCTGGCCGGCAGGGAGCACATTCTGGCAGCCTATGAGGAGGCTGTGAGGGAGCGGTATCGGTTTTTCAGCTTCGGAGACGCCATGCTGATTCAATAGCTTTGCATGAAAGGAGGCAGTGGCCCATGAAGAATCGAATTTTGATCGTGGACGATGAGGAGATGATAACAGAGCTTCTATCGGAGCATTTGAGTGAGGAAGGATACGAAGTCTATACGGCCAACAGCGCCGTCCGTGGGCTGGAGCTGCTTCCAAAGAATCCTGATCTGATGATACTGGATATCAATATGCCGGGGATGGATGGCCTGACATTTTTAAGGAATGTACGGGATCATCTGTCCTGTCCCATTCTCTTTCTGACGGCGCGGATCACCGAGCAGGATAAGATAAACGGCCTGCAGTACGGGGGAGACGATTACATCACCAAGCCCTTCAGCCTGCGGGAACTCTCGGCCAGGGTTGCCGCTCATTTGCGCAGAGCCAGGCGTTCCGGCCAGGCTTTTGCCGTACTCACATCGGGAGAGCTGCTGGTGAACTTGTCCCAGCATCGGATCTTTTACAGAGGGACGGAGATTGAATTTTCAAAAAAAGAGTTCGAGCTGATCGAGTTCCTGCTGACCAACGCCGGACAGGTGTTTGACCGGGAGCGGATCTATGAGCGGATTTGGGGATGTGACGCTACGGGAAGCGCGGACGTGATCAAAGAACATATTCGAAAAATCCGTGCAAAGCTTCAGGAAGCCACAGGGCAGGATTACATCGAGACAGTCTGGGGAGTGGGATACAAATGGAAACGTTGAAGAACAAATGGAATCATCTGTCGCTGCGTCAGTTCCTGATATGGACGGTGCTTTTGGCGGCCGGGATCGTGGTACTTTTATCGGCCATGATTATTGGCGCCTGCGCTTCCTTTCGGCATTGGCTTTTGCCGGATCCCAATGCGGTATATCTCACGGTGGAGGAGACCAGGGCGGACGGAGCTGTCATCAAGGGGACGTACCTTCTAAATTTAGGTGACGACTTGTCTGAGCTTCCCTTTTTGCGGGAGGAAAATGACGGTGTACCCGGTTCGGAGCGTGTGAAGCAGACGAGATATGCCATACAAAAGCTTGAAAACAGTGTGGAAACACTCTCTCCAAAGAGAAAGCTTGCCTACCAGGTCTGCGGTATCACCATGTTTGTGGCACCGACGCTTCTTGCGTTTACCGCTATTTTTTTGTGCAGTATGATCTTTTACCGGTATAAGCTAAAGAAGCCGCTGGGGCTGCTGGCGGATGCAACGAAGCAGATTGCGGATCAGAATCTGGATTTTGAGATTACCTATGACCGTGGCGATGAGATGGGGGAGCTGTGCCGTTCCTTTGAAGCCATGCGGACATCTCTTTATGAAAATAAAAAAGCCATGTGGAGTATGCTGGAAGAGCGGCGTCTGCTGCAGGCTTCCGTGGCGCATGATCTGCGCAATCCCATCGCCATTATCGAGGGCTATACCGAATATCTGCAAGGGCATCTCGAACAAGGTGAACTGAGCCGGGAGAAGCTGACTCGTATGGTGCAGAAGATTGACGTGGCGGCAAAAAGAATGGAGCAGTATACGGATTCTGTTCGATTGCTGAATCAGTCGGAGGAAATGCAGGCAGACCGAAGGAGATTGTCTGTTATAGAGCTTGCGGAAGGAATCCAGGCAGATCTGTCTCTCCTGGCAGAGAAGAACCAAATGGCATTGCGCACAACAAAGAATCTGCCGGAGCAGGAGATCTTGGTGGATGATGCCCTGCTCTATCGCATCCTGGAAAATATCATGAATAACGCCCTGCGCTATGCCAGAGAGGAGATTCTCCTTGACTTTGTCCTGACGGGCGGGCAGCTCACCGTTGCGTTGACAGACGATGGGGAAGGTTTTCCGCCTGAGATTCTAAGCAGGAAGGAAAACACGTTATTGACTGCCGGAAAAGACGGACATATGGGAATCGGACTTTCCATCAGCCGCCTTCTCTGTAAAAAGCATGGCGGATACCTGGAGCTTTCGAACACTTCCAGGGGCGCCTGCGTAAAAATAGTTCTCCTGGTTTGACCAATTTTTGACTTTTATTCGTTAAGATCTCTTTATTAGAAAAATAAGGAGGTCTTTTTTTATGAAAAAAATAATCATTCTTTTACTTGTGTTCACGTTCCTATGCGTTTCGCTCTGGGCCTGCAGCGGAAAAACCGGATCAGGCAAGGGTAATTCTGGAACGGGACAGAGTTCTGAGATACAGCAGAACAATTCAAAAGGCGGTAATGCCAATGGCAATTCCGTGGACAACACTCAAAAGAGCGGTACGCTGCGGCTTCTGTGCGACCCCGACAGCGAGAGCGCCTGCAACACAGAAAAGGGATATTATTATCTGACGGGTGATGTGGAAAAGCTGAGGGATGAGAATTACGGAACCCATCTGATGTATATGGATTTTGCTGCGGGCCGTGAGATCTATCTGTGCAGCACTGCGGGATGTAAACACGATTCCGCAGACTGTCCCGCTGTGTCCTTGTACGATGATTTTCCAGTATCGACCACCAGGCTTTTTGTATTGGGGGATTATCTGTACATATTAAGCCGTGAATACGATCACGACGGCACGATGTCCCAGGGGATGGTCACCATGGGGGAAGTCAGTATGACGGGGGACACACCGGCCGCTCTGTACCGCGCAAAGCTGGATGGCACGGAGCGAAAAAAAATCTATACCTTCGATGCGCAGCTGACGCTTGAGGATATTGTCATCGGAAACGAGCAGGGGATTTATGTGATTACGAAAAAGCTTTCTGCGGATAAGACAGGAAACGAGACGTATACCACATCGTCAGAGCGGAAGCTGGTCTTTTTGGATCTGGAAGATCTCTCCTTAAAAGAGGTCTGCGATATGACCTTTCAGGATCACATTTCGTGGAAGGTGATCGGATGCTGTCAAAATCATTTTATTCTGAGCGGCACCGATTTCGGCAGAGAGCTTTCCAGGGAGGAGAACTGGAATGATGATGTGTATCGCGAGCTGTATCAGAATTCCTCTCAGGTCTATGCGCTTTTGGAACCAGACAGCGGCAAGCCAAAGGAAATCTGCAGGCAGTCCAATCGGTATGAGAGTTCTGTAACAATTCTCGGAGACAGCCTATACCTGTCCTCCACGGAGAATCAGAATATCGAAATGCTTGATATTGGAACAGGGGAAAGGAAAACGCTCTGCAGCCTTCCGCAAAATTTGATCTTTGATGGGTTTGATGATACACTGTGCTGCCGTGACTGGGATCTTGCCGGGAACCCCAGCTGGTATTTTGTCAACACGAAAACCGGAGAAATCACCCGCAGTCCCCTTGTGAACCAGTGTACCGGATGGGCCATTGAATTTCGCGGAGAGACGTCATCCGATGTACTCTTTGTCTACGATTACGACGCCACAAGATCGAGCGATGATTCTTATGAAATCCATCAATATCAATATGCGTTGATCTCAAAGGATGATCTGTTTTCCGGGCGGGAAGCTTATCGTAAGATCGAAATGATCGGTCCGGGACAATAAAAAAGGGGGTAGAGGTATGCTGACACTGAACGAGATTACAAAGAACTATAAGGATAAAACGGCTCTGCGACAGGTATCCCTGGAGCTGGACTGCGGGATTTACGGTCTGCTGGGCCCAAACGGCGCAGGGAAATCCACCCTGATGAATATTATCACCGGAAATATCAAGCCTACGGAGGGAACCGTCCTCTGGGACGGAAGCGATATCCGGGAACTGGGCTGGCGTTTTCGCAGTCTGATCGGGTATGCGCCTCAGCAGCAGGGGCTTTACAACAGCTTTTCGGGCCGGCGTTTTCTCTCCTACATGGCGGCCCTGAAAGGGATCCCAAAGAAAGAAGTGAAAGCAGAGATCGACCGTGTTCTCGCCTATGTAAATATGCAGGAGGCGGCAGACAGAAGCATCGGAGGATATTCCGGGGGCATGAAGCAGCGGATACTGATCGCACAGGCAATCCTTGGGGATCCCAGGCTCATCGTCCTGGACGAACCGACGGCAGGGCTGGATCCCAAGGAGCGGGTGCGCGTAAGGGAGCAGATCAGAACCCTTGCCGGAGATAAGATCATTCTTGTCTCCACCCATGTGGTTTCCGACATCGAACCGATTGCAAAGGAGATTCTGCTGATTCATTCCGGCAGTATCATTGATCGGGGCACGGTGGAAAAGCTCTGTGAGAAATACGGCGGGAGCAGAGACCTGGAGGAAGTGTACATGCATATTTTTGGAGGGGAGGATAGCCATGCTGCGTCTGATACCCTTTGAGCTTTGCAAGATATGGAGAAAGCGCAGCTTTGCGTTATCTATAAGTATTTTACTGCTGATCCATATATTTCTGATGTGGTATACCTCCCTGCCAAATGAAGAGACGCCGCCCCTTGCCGCCTATAAGGCATTGCAGATGGAGCTTGGGGGAAAGAGTGAACGGGAAAAAGGGGAATATATCAAGGAGTGGAAGGATACCATCGACGGCGTCTGTTTTGTGCGGGACATCCTTGCTATGCAGGGCTTTCAAAATGAGATGGGAAGCATGCTGGCAGAGCAGGAGATGCAGAATCATCCCGGTGTGTTTGAACGCTTTTTCGAGAGGTATGAGTCTGGCGGTTATCTGAGGTTTACAGATTCGCTGGAATTGGAGAAGAATTTTGTTGACGAGATCTATGGAGAACAGCAAAGTGTTGCGGGATATGGGGAATATCTGCGCTCCATTCAGGAAAATAGAGATGTCCTGGATGGAATATCCATTTTCAAGGAGCAGGACGGAGCTAGCTACAGTGGCCGCAATCTGCAAAAGAGCGCGGAGGATTATGCCGGGTTGACCGATCAGAACGTGCGCTTTGCTCCCTCAAAAGGGATTACCTCGGCCATGCAGAGTATATGGACGGATCTTCTGTTGTTTCTCGGTGTGATGCTGTTCGTAGGAGGTCTGATCACGGAAGAGAAGGAGAAAGGGCTGTTCTACATTACCAGGAGCACCAGGCGCGGCGTCTTCCATAATATAGCCTCCAGGCTGGCGGCATTGCTGATTCACTGTACTCTGGTGACTGCTTTGTTTTACCTGGTAAGCATGGTGTTCTTTGGCCAGAGTACCGGCTGGTTTGATCCGACGGCAAGTCTGCAGTCGCTGTCTGCCTATATGGAGAGCAGTCTTTCCATCAGCATTTTGGGGTATGTTTTGATTTCTGTGTTGACAAAAGCGTTTTTGTTGTTTGGGATAGGGGCGGTGCTCATGATTTGCTGCATTCTGTCCCGCATCGCAGTGCTGCCCTATCTGGCGGGAGCAGGGATTCTTGCAGGCAGCGCCCTGGTGTATGTTCTGATTCCCTCCGGCTCCTTTTTGGCGGTATTGAAATACAGCAATCCGGTGGGAATGATGAGGACAGAACACTTATACGGAGAATATCTGAATTTTAGTCTGTTTGGATATCCGGTATCGCGAATGGGACTGTCCCTTTTGCTGATCCTGCTGCTCTGCGCAGCCGGAATTGGGGGCAGCGTGTGGACCTTCTGCAGGATGCAGAGCTTTGGCGTGCAAAAGCTGCGTCTGCCGTTTGCGATTCCCTTTCGGCCGCACAGCAGTATCCTGCGGCATGAAGCTTATAAGCTTCTGATTACAAACCGTGGATTCGTTATACTTTGTGTGTTCGCCGGACTGCTGGCATACAAAAGCTTTGACCGCACCTATACACCGTCGGTGGCGGAGGAGTATTACAGAGACCTTATGACGGAGCTGGAGGGAGAATTGACAGAAGAAAAGGAGGCTGTTGTCTTATCCGAGAAGCTGCGGTATGAGGAGGCCCTCCGGGAGATCGAACGGATTGACTGCATGGTGAGTGAAGGAAGCTTGAGCGCCGACGCAGCGGATACCTTAAAAGTGAGAGCCAATATGACCCTTGCGTTTTATCAGGCCTTTCAGAGAGTGGAGGCGCAGTATGATCGGATTTTGGAGGAGGGCGGAAGCTTTGTCTATGACACCGGGTACCTCTATCTGTTCGGGGCGTGGGAGGATGTATTTTCCATCGACTTTCTGATTTTGTCCATCGGGATCATTCTCGCAGTAAGCGGAGCAATATCCATGGAATATCAGAGTGGATTGCTTCTTCTGCTGTGTGCCACCAGGGCCGGAAAGAAAAGGATCCTGTTCCGAAAGGCGATGATCTGCGCCGGGATGACTGCGGTGCTTGGGCTTGTGCCGATCATAAGCCGGTTGTGTCATATTGCCTCCGTCTATCCCATGCACAGCCTGGGCGCATCCATACAAAGTATCCCACACTTTGCGGAATTTGTTCTTCCGCTTCCGATCGGATGTTTTCTGCTTCTTTTTCTGCTTTCGCAAATAGCGGCGCTGCTTGTGGTCACAGCGGTTACACTGGCGTTGTCCGTGTGGAGAGAAAATCAGGCGCAGACCATATTTTTCGCGCTGCAGATTCTGGCGGTGCCGATTGTTGTAAAGCTCCTTGGATTCGAGCTGGCAAAATGGTTTTCTGTGTATCCGCTGTATGCGTGGACGGGCATGCTGTAAAAATTTTTATACCCCTGGAGAGGGAAGTGTGATATAATGACCTTATTGTAGAACAGGAAACGGCCGGATGGAGGAAGGCGGTCACCCCGGAGGTGATCGGCATTAATCTGCGGGAGCACTCTCTTATACTGCGGGAACCTTAGTCTGCAATGATGTGCTGTATTCGTTGCTTCATCATCTCCATGCCACACAGACACTTGTGGGATTTATCCATGTCCCGTTTCTCCCGGAGCAGGCGAAGGAAGATTGTTTCAGTCTTACGCTTGCGGAGATTGTGACGGCGCTGTCAGCGGCAATCGGGGCGCTTCCATAGGATACAAAATGAATGATTTTGGATGTATACGGTAGCTGGAAAATCAAATACAAGCAAAGGAGGGAAGATTATGATATATACAGTCACCTTTAATCCGTCTCTGGATTACATTGTATCTGTGGACGATTTCAAGCTTGGCCTTACAAACCGTACAGAGTATGAAGCATTACTTCCAGGCGGAAAGGGAATCAATGTATC
>CABQGZ010000133.1 GCA_902463835.1 uncultured Lachnospiraceae bacterium | reverse complement strand
GAAAAAAGAGTGTCATTTTGACACTCTTTTTTTTGCACTACTCTCTATCCCGGAACAACAGTACCAGCAGAGTACCCAGAAAAATGAACAGATCTGAAATATTAAAAATGATCCGCTGTAATCTGGAAAACCGGCTTCGAAAGCTAAAATAATCCACCACATGCCCCGTTTTAAATCGATCATACAGATTGCTGGCGCCGCCGCCAATGATAAACGCAAGACCAAGCTTCAACCCCCTGTTTCCTTTTTTTCGAAGTAAAAGAGCAAAAAAACCGCACAACACAATCATGACCAATCCACACAGAATCTTTACAAGACGAGGCCATTTTCCCAAGAAATCCAACATTGCTCCGCTGTTATAGTATTTGCGCAGGATAATACGATTCTTGCATATCCCGCTCTCCTCTCCCAGCTTCCGCTCTTTGTCTATCCGCCTCTTAATATAAAAATCCAATGTGAAGATTCCCACTGCAATTAAAATGTATATCATCGCTTTCTTCCCAACCTTTCTCTGACAAATCTGTCGTTCGTCACTCCTCATTCCAACTGTTTTTCACTGTCATCCGCCGCGCCTCATCTATATGGTCCTTATACTGTTAAAAGCCTCATATAGATTCAACTGTCCGTACCCCCACTCCCGATTGGGATACAGTCTCTGTGGATCCCTTGTAGCCCCCCGAATCAAAACGCTTTTAATATCCCCGGAGGTCATCCTGGTATAATTGCCTCGCACCACCGCCCATTCCAGAATCAAGGCCACCGCCCCTGAGGTAATAGCCGCTGCAGCGCTGGTTCCAGTTCTCGGTGCAAAGCTGTTCCTGGTTCCCGCACCGATCACCTCCACCGCCGGGGCCACAAGATCGGGCTTTACCACACCGCTGATCGTGTAGCCCCTGCCAGAATCCAGATAAATACTGTTATTCCTTGCATCGTAGCCTCCTACCGTGATGGGAAACCGGGCGCTGCCCGGAATCGTAATGGTCGTATCCGGATTCGAGCGCAGAAAAAAGGCCTCCCCATCCAGAAGCGCCTCCATAGGCAGCCACATATCAAAAATCCCGTTAATCACATCCTGAGCATATACCCGCACATTCCATATCCCCTGTATAGGATGCTCAAATCGTACAAAAATCACCTGAAAATCGCTGCTGGCAAAGCTGATATTTTTATCCACTGTCACCCTTGTGTTCTCAAACAAAAAATTATATTCCCGAAAAGATTCCTGCTGGCTCAACCTTGGAATCCGTTCTCCGGTAGGAGACACGATCTCCACTGTAAAGCTCTCCGACACATAACTCCATAATTCCAGGAAAAACCCTGCCGTATTCGACCCTACATTCACCTCTACATTCTCGTAGCTTCCATTCTCCGCAATGTTTCCATAGAAGTGATGACGCTTGTTAGCCTCATTGCCCGCTGCGATTACCACCGCCCGCATACGCTTGCTGACAATGCTGTCATACACCTGGGATATGGGGCTGGCTCCGCCATGACTTCCGGAATTGCTTCCCAGGCTTCCGCAGATCACAAGGGGCATTCCAAGCTCATAAGCGAGAAGATCCAGATAAACGATACCCGCCATAATATCATTTTCCTGAAATGCAGGCACCCCACTTCTCACAAAAAAGAACTCTCTCAAATATTCTTTTGCCTCTTTCAGCTTCACCACAGCGATTGCGGCAAGGGGCGCAGCACCTGTAAATTCGTTTTGCGGACTGGCACTGCCTGCAGCCAGGCTGGCCACATATGTACCATGCCCATCCGCGTCTGTGGTCGGAACAATACGAAGAGGTTCTTCGGAAGCCAGGGCCTCGTCGATCTGTGCTCTCCGGTATTCGGCACCATAGATAAATCCCGGAGGCGCCGGCCCCTCCTGTACTGTCTGATCCCAGATTGCTTCAATCCGGCTGGTTCCATCCAGATTGCGAAACACCGGGTTCTGGTAATCGATGCCCGTATCAATGATACCTACCAGAACTCCCTGCCCCTTTAATCCCAACGCAGGCAGATTCTGAATCTGCAGTATGCTGCTGGCTTCCATGGCTCGCTCATCCAAAGTCGTGAACATATGCGGTATCGCGGCATACGTGTAGTTTCTCAAATTAAAAGGCGGAAGCCCCTCCTTCTCCCAATACCCGATTGCATACCTGTTATTAATCTCCTGTACACAGGGAGGCAGAGGTACCTCCACTCTCACATCCCCAAATTCAACAATCAGATCATAGTAATCATTGGAATAAACTGCCTCGGCACAATCCATCGCCACTCCATTTTCAAACGACAACTCTCAAACTATTCTATGAAGCAGCCGCCTTGCCTATTCCACAAATCAGATGACGCCTGGCTCCGTCAAAGCAGATCTTCCATCTGCCTGCAGCCTGGCACCGCTGCTATCCCGGCAGCGCCTGATACCCCCGCATGGTGATAACTGGTCCCCCGGTATTCTCAATATAAGCTCTCGTGATCAGGACCTTTCCAATATTGTCATCCTTCGGAATCTCATACATAATATCCAGCATAAACTCCTCAATGATGGCCCGAAGCGCTCTGGCACCCACGTCCTTTTCCCTGGCCTTTTTCGCAATGGCCCGAAGCGCATCCTCCTCAAACTCCAGCTGCACCTCATCCAGCGCCAGCAGCTTCTGATACTGCCGGATAATGGCATTCTTTGGCTCGCTTAAAATGCGAACCATCATATCCTCCGTCAACGCATCCAGGGTAAAGATGATAGGCAGACGCCCCAGAAATTCGGGAATCATGCCATATTTGCGAATGTCCTCCACCGCCACCCGATGCAGCAGATTTTCTTCCTTATCATATTTATCCTTCAGATCTGCCCGGAATCCGACAGCTGCATGCTTGTTCAACCGCTCCTTGATAATATCCGTAAGATCCGGAAATGCGCCGCCGCAGATAAACAGAATATCCTTCGTATTCACAGTTGCAAGAGGCACCATGGCGTTCTTGCTGTTGGCGCCAACGGGCACTTCAATCTCTGCCCCCTCCAGAAGCTTCAGCATTCCCTGCTGCACAGACTCTCCGCTGACATCCCGCTGATGTGTATCCTTCTTCTTGGCAATCTTGTCAATCTCATCGATAAAAATGATTCCGTGCTCCGCCTTCTCCACATCGTTGTCCGCCGCTGCCAGCAGCTTGGATACCACACTCTCAATGTCATCGCCTATGTACCCGGCCTCCGTCAGGGAGGTAGCGTCCGCAATAGCAAGTGGCACATCGAGAAGTCTTGCCAGGGTCTTCACAAGATAAGTCTTGCCGCTTCCGGTAGGCCCGATCATCAGCATGTTGGACTTCTCAATCTCAATACCATCCAACTGATCCGCTGCCACCCGCTTATAGTGGTTATATACCGCCACGGACATCACCTTCTTGGCATGCTCCTGTCCCACCACATATTCGTCCAGGCTTGCCTTGATCCTGTGTGGAGCGGGAATGGCCTTGATATCCAATACCGGCTTCTCCTGCTTCTCCTCCTTGGGCTTCTTCTTTTTCAGCTTCTGAGGCGGTGGCATCATCCCCATCCCCTGCAGATCCGCCAGATTGATCATGCTGATGTTCGGTATCTGCCCCATGCTCATCATATCTCCCATGGGAAATCCTGCCTGGTTCATAGTATCAAAGGTCTTCTGCATACAGTCTGAACAGATGCAGATATTATTGGGTATCTTAATCATCTTTCCTGCCTTGCGCTCAGGTCTTCGGCACATATAGCATACATCTTCATAATCGTCTTTTGGCTTGTTATCTTCGTCTGCTTCCGTCACTTCCGACGTAATTTCTTTTTCTGACATGAAAAATCTCCTTCTATGGACAGTCTTATATTCATTATATCCATCTATCCAAATGTGTCAATACGTTAAAAAGTGGAATCCTGCCACCTGCTGCTCGATCACATCGTAATAAATCGCCACCCGGGAATCTGCCCCCAGCATCAAAAGTATGCTGTCCTCTAGTTCCAGGACCCTTATCTCCATGCTTTCCTGTTCCGTTTCATCTTCCTTGCCATAGATCGTCCACTGCTTACTTTTCTTTTCTTCCTCCACGATGACAGTCTCCCCCGAAGAGCCCATATCCCCCATATATTTCTGATAGGCCTTATACCACGCTACGTAGACCTCCCAATCAACTCCCACACTCATGAGACTGTTGATTTCCTGCATGGAACTCTGCATCATTTCTATAAGAATACTGTTTTCCTTGAGCCCCTTTATCAACTTCTCCTTGTTCCTGTCCCACTGCTTCGTCTCCCGGATATCATTCTCTCTGCTTTGAATACACGAAAAGGAATAGATACGCACCTCGCTGCAGGATATTTTCACGCGGTACGCTTTCCCATTCAAGCGAATGACCTCATCATAAAAAAAGATAGCTACCGGCTCTCCGTCCAGCTCCCCGCCAATCATACTGCCCAGGATTGTCTTCTCCTGCTCCGTATACCAGTGGATCACCTCCTGATTGTCCACATTGGCCGCCATGGCAATCAGCCCATAGAATATATTTTCCACATTCGGATTGTAGACGAGCTTCTCCGTCTCATCTCCGACCGTTGCGCTGCCGACAGTGGGATACAGGTTCCAGGGCGACAGCTGAATATCATTCTCCAGCCTGGAGTAAAAAGGATTGACTCTTGTGCCAGCCTCCCCGATAAGCACCGGCTCCTGGGATGTCTTTAATATTAGTTCTCCGCACCAGATTATCCCAGCATAGCCCACACCAAGAATCAAAAGCGCGCTCACCGCTGTAACCAGAAGGGATTTAATATTCTTCATCGTTCATTCCCCCTCTCAAACGTACTGTCACCATCGTACCGTGCCCTGGCTCACTTTCAATCCTTATATTTCCCCGGTGCAGCTTTGCAATCTCCACACACAGCGCAAGCCCCAGGCCTGCGCCTCCGCTGGCACGGCTCCGAACCTTATCCACCATGTAAAAAGCCTGGGTGATCTTCTCAATCTCCTCCTTGGGAATACCAATCCCCTGATCCCTTACCGTGAAGAAGAAGATTCCCTTTTCAAACCAGCCGCAGATGTAAATCTGTGTTCCCTCCCCGGAGGCCTTCATGGCATTGTCTGTCAGGTTGTAGACCAGGGATTTGATCAATTCCCGATCCATCCACAATTTTCCCTTTTCACAGGTACATACAAGATGAATTCCATGACTCTTGGCCACCACATCCAGGGAGGCTCCAATCTCGGCGAACAAGGTCTGCACATCCTCATTCCGCCAGTCCACGTTGGCCTCCCCTACGGTGATCATCTCCATCAGCTTTCCGGACAGGGTGCGCATCCGGCTGGCCTCCTCCTTAATAATATGGATGTATTCCATCCGCTTTTCCGGATCCATGTCGCTCTTGATCAGCAGCAGATCCGAAAACCCCAGGATGGAGGTCAGCGGCGTCTTCATCTCATGGGACAGATTATCGATAAAACGCTTTCGGTCCTCCGCCACATCCTCAAGGGCCCGGATATTCTCTTCCACCGCCAGAGCCATCCGGTTCATATTCCGGGCCAGCTCTGAGAGCTCATCCCGCCCTCGCTCCGGCACACGCCGTTCGTACTCTCCCTGGGCGATGGCCCTTGTCCCCGCATTGATGACCTGCAGCGGCCCCAGCAGAAGCTTCACCACAATCAACAGAAACGCCGCGATCACCACAGCGCATACCATGCTGATATTGCGGACGCTGCCCAGCATCCCCTGATGCATGGTAAACACATCATTCATATCGGTGATCGTAAGAAAATAATAGCTATTGTTCTCCAGCGATTCCTTCGACAAGATATACAGATACTGTCCCCTTGTCTGCATATAGCTGTCCCCGGATTCCGCCACCGTATCCAGCAATGTATCCTCGGCTACGCCTGTGTTGTTCCTGGAGGCCAGCTCCAGATTCCGATACACCAGATTCTGATTTTTATCATAGAAGGAGATGCCCGTCTTGATATTCTCCGCACCGAAGGTTCTTTCCATATATTCCACGACCCGGTCGCTCTCCATCAGAAGCATGTTCTGGCGCAGCCGTTCCGACAGCAGCATGCTCTTGAAATTGCTGATCAGATAATCATGCTCCGCATATGCCGCCTCCTTTTTCTGATCCAGAGCCAGTTGAAAGCTGTTTTTTAACAGCAAAATACTGGTAATACTCACAGCGAGCATTACCAGCATCAACGTATATAGAAAAATCTTCTGCCAAAGCTTCATCTATTTCAAACTCTCCAATCGATATCCCAGCTTAGGGATGGTTACAAGATGTTCCTTTAAGCCCAGTTTCTTTCTCAGCTGCTGAATGTGTATGTCTATGGTCCTTGTCTCCCCTTCGTATTCAAAGCCCCACACAGCGCTTAAAAGCCGCTCCCTGGATACCGCAACATCCTTATGCTGCAGGAAGAATACCAGCACTTCAAATTCCTTCGGTGTCAGATAGACCAGTTTATCTTTCCGTTTGCAGGTGTGCTCCTCGATATTTACAAATATATCGCCGTACTCATAAGTCTCCACTGTCTTCTGGACTCTTCTCAAGATCACTTCGATCCTGGCCAACAGCTCCATGGCCTCAAAGGGTTTTACAATATAGTCCTCGGCACCCAGACGCAACCCTCGCACCTTGTCGGTCAGTTCCTGCTTAGCCGTGATAAAAATCACGGGTGTGCTGGTCTTGGTGCGGCTGCGCATGATCTCAAATCCGCTCATGTCAGGCAGCATCACGTCCAAAAGGATCAGGTCGTAATCCTCATTCTCCATCTTCCGGAAGGCTTCCGCACCGTTGCCGCACACCACGCCCTCGTAACCGCCGATGGCTACGGTAGCCTCGATCAGCTTGGCTATATTTGCATCGTCCTCCACGATTAAAATTCGTATCATGTGTATCATCTCCTAAAATTCTCCGCATTCCCGGCTGTCATATTCTAGAATACAACAGCCCTGTCTACAGTATAACAGATATCCGGGGAAAAGTCTGCAAGAAAATGTAAAAAAAGAAGAAATGATCAGATCGTGTTAAAGTTTGTCGTATATGTCATTGATTCCCGATGCTTTTTGTGCCATACTGAAACAAAGAATGGCAGCATTCATAAAAGCAGAAAACGGAGGAAAGTGACATATGATTCTTTTTAATACGTCTTGCTGTATTCCCCTTTGTGTCAAAAACAAGAACCCTTATATTCAAATTGCCGTCGAAGACCTGAGACAGGACTTTGCAAGGATCAGCCGCGATTCTGTCCTGCCAGAATACGTGAATACGGAGTGCAGCTATTGTATTGTTATTGAAGAAAACAACAGCTCTGTCGCCGATCCTCTGGAAGACGAGTCTTTCTCGATCCGGAGCAGCGGTGATGTGATCCGCATTTCAGCAAATACCTATCTGGGAACGATGTGGGGAATCTATACCTTTTCAGAAAAAGTTTTGGGAATCGATCCCTGCTATCTTTTTAACGATCTCCCTGTCAAAAAGCGGGATTTTTTAGAAATCGATGAATTGGAGATTTCAGAACATTCCGTCAGCTTCGGATTCCGCGGTGTTTTTATCAATGACGAGGATCTTCTTACCGGCTGGAAGGATGGCGGCGGGTTACGCCGCATAAATTATGCGTATTATGGGCTCACCGTATCCTCTGACGTTATGGATATGGTGGTTGAAACCGTACTGCGCCTGAGAATGAATCTGGTAATTCCCGCTTCTTTTCTGGATATTGATAATCCGCCGGAGAAACTGTTGGCGGATCGGGTTGCAAGACGGGGGATTTATTTGTCCCAACACCATTTGGAGCCCTTGGGATTATCTCATTTTACGTTGGAGAATTATTGCAAAAAATTCGGAAAAGCCGGGGAGTATTCTTATATTCAAAATCCCGAACTGTTGGAAGAGGCGTGGCGTTACTATGTGAAACTGTGGGCGCAGTACGACAACGTCGTCTGGCAAGTGGGATTGAGAGGGAAGGCGGACCGTCCCGTATGGGAAGAGGATACCCCCACCGAAGAAGAGCTTCGGTCTTACGGTGCGTTTATCGGCGGCGCTATCAAAAAGCAGCAGCAGATCGTCCTGGAAGAAACAAATGGGAAGGCTTTGTATTTCACTTCGACCCTTTGGATGGAAG
>CABQGZ010000132.1 GCA_902463835.1 uncultured Lachnospiraceae bacterium | reverse complement strand
TCAAGGCCTCTTTGGAAGCCCTCAAGAAGGAAAACGGCTATCTGTTTGAAGATGATCCCCCGGCGCGTTATGCGTCCGGCACGGGCACGCAGCAGATGACCGGCGCCGTCACAAAGGAATCGTTTGCGAAGATGGGTTATCGCGAACGGTTGAAAATCAAACAGGAAAACCCGAATCTCTATGAACAAGTAAAGGAGTAAATCAAAATGGATGTTATTACCACCCTGAACAAGCTTATTGACCCGGAAGTCCTTGCGGATATGGTTTCCGCGAAGATTCCGAAGAAGATCCGTGTCACGCCGTTTGCGAAGATTGACACCAAGCTGGAGGGTCAGCCCGGCGACACAATCACAATTCCCTCGTGGGGTTACATCGGCGACGCGAAGGATGTTGCCGAGGGACAGAACGTCGAGATCGAGGCAATGAGCACCTCCACCAAGAAGGCGACCATCAAGAAGGCCATGAAGGGCGTGTGCCTGACTGACGAGGCCGTTCTTTCCGGCTATGGCAACCCCGTCGGCGAGGCTGGGAATCAGCTTGCGCTTTCCATCGCGGCCAAGACGGACAATGATGCCATGGATGCGCTGTTCACCGCCTCTCTGGCGTTCGACGGCACGGCGAATAAGATCGCCTACAACGGCGTTGTCGAGGCAATCGACGTATTTCAGGAGGAAGTCAACACGCAGAAGGTGTTGTTTGTCCATCCCGAGCAGGTCACGTCCCTGCGCAAGGACAGCAATTTCATTTCTGCGGACAAGTACACCGCAGGCGTGATGCTTACCGGCGAAATCGGCACGGTGGCCAATGCCCGCATTGTTCCCTCCAAGAAGGTGCCGAAGATCACCGCAACCGTCGGAGCATCCGGCGATTCCGGCGCCGTAAAGATCACCGCGTCCAATCAGGCCACCTATGCAGGCCATGTATGGGATGCGACCAACAAGAAGGTAATCACGCCCGAGGCGGATTCCTACGTTGTGCCCGCAACGGCGAGCTATTATCTCTGCCCGCTCGTCAAGCTCCAGGAGGACGCGGAAACCGAGGACGAACTCCCGGCAATCACGATCTACCTCAAGCGCGAAACAAACATCGAAACGGAGCGCAAGCCCCGCAATCGCACGACCGAAATCACCGCAGATCGCTTCTATGTGGTTGCGCTGACCAATGAGGCGAAGGTCGTGCTTGCGAAGTTCAAGGCGTAAAGCAAGAGGTAACGCCCATGACGGATTTTGAATTTTATCGCACCCAGTACATGGGCGATTCCATCGCCGAAGCCGATTTCCCTCGCCTGATTCGTCGGGCGGGGGAAACGCTTGCCCGCTATAAGCGCATCTATTCCGTCACCTCCCCGCAGGAGGATGCGGAGTCTATGGCGGCGTGCGCCATGGCTGATGCCCTGGCGTACTATGACGCGGCTTTAAACGGCGCTGGCGGCGCTGTCAGCTCGGCAAGCATTGGAAGTGTGTCCGTCAGCTATGCAGGCGCAGCAAGCGCGGCAGACCTGTCACAAAGTGCGCAGGAAGCGGAGCTTTTCCGCTGTGCCTGCCTGTATCTGGATATCTACAGGGGGTGCGGCTGATGCTATCCCTTCGGCAGCGCTGCCCTGTGGATTATCGGCTCTGCACGCAGACGGTGACCGTGTACCACAAGGACGGGGACGCCTACACGCGCACTGTATACGACCGTGCTTTTCTGGATTTTAAGAAAACGCAGAACGTAGACAAGACCGGCAGCAGCGAGAGCAATTCCTTTTTGCTCGTCATCCCGTGCGACCATCAGACGGTGCACGTTGGGGACAAGGTTTTGCTCGGGATTGGCGCGGAGATCACCACGCGGGAAGCTTGGGCGGCTTTCGTCCCTGTTAAAGTGCCCGGTCTGTGCGTGGTCAAGTACGTCGATCCAAAATACTGGCGCGGGAATATGGTGCACATCGAGGCGGGAGGTTGATATGCCGACCTACATCAGAATCAACACAAAAGGCGTAGATAATCTTGTGCGGCGACTCGGATCGCAGCAGCTCGCGCAGCGGGCGCAGATCGCAATGACGCGAGAAGTCGACAAGCGCATCGGACGGTACATGGCTTTCCGCACCGGCGTGATGTCCGGCAAAGCAAAGCGCATGATTTCCTCCTCGCAAATCCTCGTTGATACGCCATACGCGCGGTATCAGTACTACGGCAATGTGATGGTCAACTCCAAGACCGGCAAGGGGCCTCGCCTGATTCCCGGCGTTGGTTTCCGCTGGCCGAAGGGTGCGATTCTCAAGGTCACGGACAGGCCGTTGCAGTATGACACTAGCAAAAATGAAAAAGCCGGCCCTTATTGGGACAAGGCGCTCATGGACAACGAAAGCACCGAAATCTGTGAATCCGTTGCGAATGAGATTATCCGTGCGGCAAGGGGGGAATGACCATGACGGCGCTTGAAAAAGTCCGCGACTGGATTGCCACTTATCCCGGCTATAGCTCCCTTGACGGTCTGAGCGTTGACTACACGGACGCAAAGCCGGACAACGGTGGCTTGATGCCGGGAGGCTTGACAGAGATCAGCCGAGCAGAGGACATTCTCGGAAATATCGTCGTTACCAACCAGTACAGCTTCACGCTGTACTTTCTTTTTGCCAAATCGCCGGGAGACGACATCGGCGCGGAGGCAAATGCGCAATGGCTGCTTGCATTTCAGGATTGGGTGCAGGAGCAGTCCATCCGGCGCACCGCTCCCGTCTTTGGAGACGATGCGCGAAAAGAAACCATTAAGGCGCAGAATGGCACGCTCATCGGCGCAGACGAGGAAGGAACCGCCTGTTACACCGTGCAGCTCACTGCGCAGTTTATCAAAAAATTTGAATACGGAGGCTAAAAAATGATCGAAAGAAAGCTTATGGCGCACTACATTGACGCTGGCTTCGGCGGAGACGGCGGCGGCTCTTATACTCCGTCCTATGTCCGGCTGGGCAAGGATCTGGAGGAATACAACGTCGAGCTGAACCCCGACACCGAAACCAGCAAGAACATTCTCGGCGAATCCACCTTCAAGCACAAGGGCTATGAGGTCTCTGCTGATGCGGATCCATACTACGCAGAAAAGGGCGATGCGCTCTTTGTGAAGCTTCAGGAGATTGTCGACAATCGGTCCACCGGTGACGCCTGCAAGACCACCGCTGTGGAAGTGCACCTTTGGGAAGCGGAGACATCCGGCGCGTTCCCGGCATACCGCGAGGATTGCTATGTCGTGCCGACGTCTTACGGCGGAGACACGTCCGGCTATCAGATTCCGTTCACGGTCTACTACACCGGCAACCGCGTGAAGGGCACGTTCAACCCTACAACCAAGGCTTTTACCCCGGCAGAAGCTTAAAAGGAGGTCGAAAGAATGGCAGAAACCATGAAGCTTACCGTTGATACCGGCGCGATCACAATCGAGCTGGTAGACGAAAAAGGGAGGGACATCGGCACCTTTGATTTTAATCCTGCCGACTCCAATATTATCCGACGATACAAAGAAGTGGTTGATCGCTTCGGCGGGATCGCCCAGCGCATCCGAGACGCGGGAGGGCTTGGAGAGGAGGAGGTCGGCAAGGTGTCCGACGAAATCGCGGAACAGATTGATTACCTCCTCGGTTACAACGTGTCAGAGCAGGTGTTCTGCCGTCTTGGAGCCCTCACAATCACCGGGAACGGTGACCTTTACTTTGAGCGCGTACTTGACGGGATCGCTGACGTAATCGAAAAGGTTACGAACAAGCGCGTCGAGAAAAAGCTTGAACGCGTCCGGAAAGCGACCGAAAAGTACAGTAAATGACAAACCGCTGGGAACTTCCCACGTCGCTCGATGTCGGCGGCGTGGGGGTCCCTATCCGCACGGATTACAGGGCAATCCTCGACATCCTTGCACATTTTAACAGCCCTGAATATGAAGAAGACGAGAAACAGCTCATTTGCCTGAAAATCCTATACAAAGAGGAAATACCGCCTGCGCTTCAGGCAGAAGCGATACAGCAAGCCATTGCATTTATTGATGGCGGCGAAAAAAAGGAGTCCGGGGCAAATCCGCGCCTGATGGATTGGGAGCAGGATGCACCAATCCTTGCGCCGGCACTGAACAAAGCACTAGGGATGGAAATCCGGTCCGTCCCGTATTTGCATTGGTGGACGTTGCTCGGAGCGTATATGTCTATCCGGGAGAGCCTGTTTTCTGAGGTGGTGTCCATCCGGCAGAAAAAGGCAAAGCACAAAAAGCTAGAAAAGTACGAACAGGAATTTTACAGGGAGAATAAATCCCTGATTGATATTCAGCCTCGGTTATCTGCCGAGGAACAGGCGGAGATTGACCGTCTGAATGAGATGCTGAAATGAGGTGGGGCGTATGCCACAAGCAGACGGTAGAATTGTAATTGAGACATCCCTGGAATCCGGAGGGATAAAGGCAGGCGCCAGAGAAATCGCTGCCGCCTGCAAGAATGCGGCGCAAACCGCTGCACAGATGGGCGGTAAGGCGCAGGTCGCGATCGAAAAGGCGGCGAACGCCGTTTCCCGGCAAAACACGGCATATGCACAGCAGTTGCGCAAGGTGGAAGCGCTGCGGAAAAAGCTGAATCAGATGAAGGAAACGCCTATGAAGGCCGATGAGTATAAAGCGGTCTCAGACGAAGTGTTCCGGCTTGACGTGCAGCTGACAAAGGCAATAGAAAAGCAGCGCTCCTTTGTAGACGGCGGTGGAAGCACGAAATCAAAGCGATTTGCCGCCATGGAGCAGCAGATTGAGAGCATTCGTGCCGATTTAATCGCGGCGCAAAGGGATAAAAAGCGGATGGAGGATTACGGGGACGTCTATGTCCCGCAGGACACATCCGCCGTCACCGCGCAGCTCCGGCAGGAGGAATCAAAACTTGCGCAAATGAATGCCGAGCTCGGGACAAGCTATGCATCGCTCGGTCAAAAAGTCGCAAAATACACCGGAGAAGCTGCGCAGGGGGAGGCACAGACGCATCGCTTCCGGCAAGCTGTGCAGGGGCTTTCGCGCGGAATTGGTCAAGGGGCGCTTCGCGGGCTTTCCTCCGTCGGGAAAAAACTCAAAGGGTTGGTTGCCAGCCTGATAAAGGGGCGCAAGAGCGCCGGTAAATGAACGGCTCCTTCAGGGGCGGCCTTGGCACCATCTTGAAATACGGGATCGGTATACGATCGCTTTACGTCCTTTTTAACAAACTGCGCGGCGCGATGAAGGAAGGGATAAACAATCTGGCAAAGCAAGACACCGCGATGAACGCCAGCCTATCCTCCCTCAAATCCTCCCTGTCGCAGTTAAAAAACTCAATCGCGGCGGCTTTTTCTCCGGTCATCACGGCTGTCGTCCCCATCCTAAACACGCTGATCGGCAAGCTGATTGATGCTACCAATGCGGTCGGCATGTTCATCGCGGCGATTTCCGGCCAGACGACATACAAAAAGGCAACGGCGGCGCAGGAGGATTATGCGGCATCCTTGGAGGGAACGGCCTCCGCTGCAAAGGATGTGCAGCAGAATCTCTCTGGTCTCGACGAGATCAACACGTGGAACAATGCAAAGAGCGGAGGCGGCGGCTCGTCCGGCGGCTTTGAAAATGCGGAGATATCAAACGAGATCAACGATATTGCCGCCATGATAAAAAAGGGCAAATGGGACGAGCTTGCAAGTGCTCTTGCGGATAAGATAAACGGGCTTGTCCTATCCATCGACGCGAAAGAGGTCGGAGGCAAGATTGCAAGCGTTATCAACAGCGGAGCGGCAATTGCGTCGTCATTTTTGGATCGAGCGAGCTTTGACCTGATCGGGGATAAAATTGCAGCGACAATTGTCGCGTCCGTCGAGCGGATCGACTGGTCCCGCCTTGGTGGGCTTTCCGTCGCCGGTGTGAATATGCTGATTGATTTCGTCGATGGCCTGACGCGCAGAATGTCAGCCATCGGGAAAGACGGGAGAACCGGCTGGAAGAAATTCGCGGACGCGGTATCTGATTTTGTAAATAGCGCCATAAAATCAATCAAACTTTCAAAGTTTGCGAAGGCAACCTCCAGATTAATCAAGGGGCTTAACGATTTGATCTCATCCACCATCACAAAATTGGACTGGCGCGGATTTGCCGGCAAGATCGCAGACGCCGTCGGTAATATCGACATCAGTGGAATCATTGGTGGTGCGACAAAGGTTTTTAGCAAGCTTGTCGTTGGCCTGAACGGACTGCTCAAGGGTCTTTTGGATGGCCTTGACTGGTTCTCGCTTGGCGAGGATGTCACCCACGCAATCAAGCAGCTCCTTGAAAATATTGACTGGGTGCAGCTGCTGTGGGATGCGGCCATCATCCCGATAAAGACCGCATGGGGCATCTTAAAAGGCATAGCAGGAGGCATCGCCGGAATCTTTACCTCAAGCCAGGAGCCAGTGCAGTACGTAACAGACGAGCTGCTCGACGTGCAGAATCAGGTGGAGGCGGTCAGGAGAAGCTCTGAGGACTTACACGATTATCTCTCAAATCTTGATCTATCTGTCCCACCAGAAAAACTCGGCAAACTCGAGCATGCGCGCGATCTGGTAAACGAGATTTTTACTCTTAATGATAAGCAGTATAAAACCAACGAGGAGATTGAAGAGCTAAAGGCAAAAATTGAACTGTTAAACGACCTTGACCTTGACGGGGTACGGTTGGAATTTAACGAAACCTCGAAAAGCGTCACAGGAACCAAAGAGGCGGTGCTCGGCACAATCGACGCGCTTAAGAAGCAATATGAGCTTGAGGCCAAAAAGGAAGTCCTTGTGGATATGTATAAAAAGCAGTGGGAGGCAAAAACAAAGCTGACCGAAGCAGAAGAAGCCTATACAAAAGCTCAGGAGATTTCAAGTTCCAAGTTCGACGAGTGGAAGAAACAGGAGAATGAAAGGGACGCCCTCGAGAAAAAACGAACAGCGCTTATAAACGAGTATAACGAGGCGCAAAAAAATGGCGAGCTCGGGACACGCGCCTGGAGACAAGAGCGAGATGCGCTCAACTTTGCCATAAATGAATCCATCAAGGCGGAAAAAGACCTTCATGAGGTTTACCTAGACACCCTGCCGTACCTCAACGAAACCCGTGACGCGCTGAAAGGCGCGACGGATGACTACAACACCCTTGGGACATCCATAGACAATGTTGCGCAAAGCATGACCGACACAATGCGGGAGTCTGGCGCAACTGCGGGCCGCGCATGGGTCGAAGAATTTGAAAAGAACAGCAAGCAACTCGGCTCAGTCTTAAAAAAGGTAGCTGATGGTATTTACTTTGACCTTACGACATCCGGTGGGCGCATTTCGCTCAAGACCCGGACTATTTCGGCGTATGCCGAAGGTGGCGTCCCGCAGTCCGGGCAGCTTTTCGTTGCGAATGAAGCAGGCCCTGAGTTGGTCGGCAACATTGGCGGGAGGACTGCCGTTGCAAACGCAGTGCAGATCGTCGAGGCTGTTGCAAAGGGCGTCGCGAGAGCCGTCAGGCAATCACTAGCCGAAAGCGGGATATCCTCTTTTGTGCGGGAGGCTGCACGGAAGTTGGATAGCCTTACAACCTCTGTCATTCGGCTGCCACGAAACTCCGCCGAGATTGGAATCCCGCGAATCCGCATGCCGCTTATGGCCAGCGGAAGTGTTATCCCACCGCAGGCAATCTACAGCGCACGACTCGCGCAAAAAGGCGGCGAACAGGAGGCGGATGTTATCCGCCGGGTTATCCGCGACGAGGTCAAAAGCGGCGGTGCCGTGTATCAGTTTGTCGCGCAGCTTAACCGGCGTACGATCTTCCAGGAGATGATCGACGAGGCGAAGCTCCGGCAGGCCAGCAGCGGCATGAATCCGTTCCTGCTTGGGAGGGCGTAATATGGCGCAGAATTACATCACAATCAACAGCGTCAAAATCAAACAGCCGGATGAAGGGCTTGGCTATTCTTTCGAGACAACCTACACGAGCGATTCAACGCGCGTGCAATCCGGTGCGATGCACTCGACACCGATGTTCACGGTGGAATCCTTCTCTTATGTAGCGTCTGATCTGACCATAGCGGAAATGCAGACCATCTTGCAGAAGGTCGCAAAGGGCGGGAATTTCACGCTGCACTACTTCTCCCCGTACTATGGGCAAT
>CABQGZ010000131.1 GCA_902463835.1 uncultured Lachnospiraceae bacterium | reverse complement strand
ATGCCAGAGGCTGTTACAGTGCATGCACGTTTGTCAAGGCGGGAAACCGGAAATGTGAGAACAATCTGTTGGCGGCAGAGAAATTCTGTTCCATGGCCAGTCATCTGGCGGGGATAGAATATCCAAAGAAAAAGCTGGAGAAAGCCTGGAAGAATCTGATGTTCAATCAGTTCCATGACATCCTGGGCGGCTGTTGTGTGAAAAAGGCCTATGAGGATGCGGGGTATCTGTATGGAGAGATCATGAGCATCACCGAACAGGAGATCAATTATGCCCTGCAGGCGATCGCCCATAAGATTGATACCCTGCGGGGAAAACAACTGCCCTCTTATAAGAAGGATCCGCCTGTTGGATGGCATATCTGGGAGACGGAGACGTTGGGGACGCCGGTGGTGGCCTTCAACCCTCATGCATGGACGGTAAGAATGGCGGTTCGGGTGAATGCGGTTGTGACAAAGATAACGGACGAAAAGGACAATGAGATCCCATTCCAGATTGTGCGGGGAGATCAGACCAACGGAAGCCAGGATAAGCAGCAGACAATTTTTATGGCCGAAGTGGCGCCTATGGGTTATACAGTATATCGTTTCTTTGTGGAAGAGGAGAGCCGGGCGGAGCATGCAAAGGAATTTTGGGCAGGAGAGCATACCCTGGAAAACAGCAGGCTCAAGGTAGATTTTGATCGGAATACCGGCGATATATGCCGCATTTATGATAAGCGGAGGCAGAAAGTGATTTTGGATGGTGCGTGCAGGGCGGTGCTGCTGGATGAGACGGCAGCGGATACCTGGGCTCATGATAAGGTGTATCTTGGCCAGGTGGCCGGATACTTTGCAGAGCCGGAATTCTCCCTGATCGAGCAGGGAAATGTCAGAGCAGTTCTGCGGGTAGAGACCCGTTACAACCGGTCTGTGCTGCGGAGGGATTATATCCTTGAGGCGGGCAGTGATGTGATCAAGGTACATGCGGCAGTAGACTTCCAGGAAAAGCACAGGACATTGAAATTCGCATTTCCGGCAGGAGCAGCGCAGACGATTGCGAAGATTCCATTTGGAACCATTACCCGGGAAAATGGTCTTGGGGAGGAGCCCTGCGGCTCCTGGATTGCTTCCGGCAATCTGTGCATCGCAAATGACAGCAAATATGGGTACGATACAACAGCGGGAGAGGTTCGGCTCACCGTGTTAAGAAGCGCTGTCTATGCGGATCACTGGGGTGTGCGGGATGAATTTTGTGAGAACATGGAGCAGGGGCTTCATGAATTCACCTACGCCCTGTCTGCCTATGAGAGCAATGCCAAGGCAGAGCGAAAAGCGGAGGAATTGAATTTTGGTCTCCGTGTCGTTCTGGACAGTTTTCACAGGGGGACTCTGGCGGAGAAGCATAGCTGCTTTTGGTGTGAGGGGGAACATATTGTGGTCACTGCTGTGAAACAGGCGGAGGACGATGAGGACACCATTGTGCGTTTTTATGAGGCGGATGGGGTGGGGGAGAAGGTCTCTATGCGCGTTTTTGGCAGGGAGATTGACACATTTGTTGCGCATCATGAGATGAAAACCTTCCGGACAGAGGGGACAGAAGTGAATCTCATTGAGTGGGAGGAAGCATAAGCAGTCTGCCAGTGAGGGCTCCGGGACAGAAAATCCATTTGGAGGAAATAAGGGAAAATGGAATATTTAGGAATAGACATTGGAGGAACAAAATGTGCGGTGGTCCGGGGGACGGAAGCGGGCGTGATTCTGGAAAAGGAGAGCTTCCCAACCACGGATGTAGGGGAAACCTTAGGGCATATTATGGAGGCAGCCAGACGACAAAAGGGAGAGAGCGTATCGATCGGCATCAGCTGCGGCGGGCCGCTTGATTCTGAACGCGGTGTGATTCTGTCTCCGCCCAATCTCCCCGGGTGGGATAACATAGAGATTGTGAAGCAATTGGAGGCCGTCACCGGACTTCCGGCATACCTTTGCAATGATGCCAACGCCTGCGCATTGGCGGAGTGGAGATTCGGTGCAGGCAGGGGAAGCAGAAACATGATTTTTCTGACTTTCGGAACGGGTCTTGGCGCAGGACTGATTCTGGACGGAAGGCTGTACAACGGAACTAACGGTAACGCTGGCGAGGTGGGACATATACGGCTGGAGCGTTTTGGCTCCTGCGGCTACGGAAAACAAGGCTCCTTTGAAGGCTTTGCCAGCGGCGGAGGAATCGCGCTTTCGGCCAGGGCCTATGCGATAGAAGCATTGCAGAAGGGGATAACACCATTTTATTGCGAGGATCTGTCCAAACTGAACGATATCACTGCAAAGTCGGTGGCGCTTGCCGCAAAGCAGGGGGATGAGGTGGCTATGAAGGTGTATGAGAATGCAGGAGAGATGCTTGGTCGGGGACTGTCCATACTGATTGATATACTCAATCCCGAAAAAATAGTGATTGGCAGTATCTATCAGAGATCAGCGGAGCTTATGAAGGATGCCATGGAGCGGGTGATCCGGGAGGAAACACTGCCGTCCTCACGGGCAGTGGTGGAGATTGTGCCGGCGCTTTTAGGCGACGAGTTGGGCGATTGTGCTTCTCTGGCGTTGGCGATGATGTGTCACGAGAGACAAGGAAAGGGCAAATTGTGAATAGAGAGAGCCGTTTTGCAGGAAACGGTGGAAGAAGGAGTCATATATGGAAGAATTGCTGACCAGATATCCACAGCTTATAGTCTGTGAGGGAGCGATCAGAAACGCTTTGGAGCTGATGATCGGGACGTATCGAAAGGGCGGAAAGATTCTAATATGCGGAAATGGCGGGAGCGCTGCTGACAGTGACCATATGGTGGGGGAACTGATGAAGGGATTTTTAAGTCCAAGAAAGGTGGAAGACCGCAGAATAGCTTCCGATCTGAGAAAGAATCTGCAGGGGGCGTTGCCCGCAATATCGCTGTGCAGTCACAGCGGGCTGATGACTGCCTTTGCCAACGACGTGGAGCCGGATATGGTATTTGCTCAGCAGGTATACGGCTATGGGAAACCGGAGGATCTGTTGATCGGATTTTCCACCTCCGGCAACGCAAGGAATGTGGTGAACGCTGTGCGGGTTGCAAATGACATAGGTGTCAAAACCATTGCCCTGACGGGAGAAGGGGGCGGGGTGCTGGGCGAGCATGCCGCGGTTGCCATAAGAGTGCCGGCAGTGGAGACCTACAAGGTGCAGGAATACCATCTGCCGATCTATCACTATCTTTGCAAAAATACAGAAGCAGCTTTTTTTGAAGCCTGGAAAGGATAATCAGGAGGGATACACATGTTATTGGAGAATATGATAAAAGAGCGATGCCTGCCGCCCCTTGGCACCAGAGAGGAGATGCAGGAGATCCTACAGAGGGAAGAATACGGCTATCTGCCGGCAGCGAATGTCGCTTCGGTATATTTTAGCGATACAAACGTGCCGGCGGTTCGTGTTGCGCCCAACGGCGCCACACTGACCCAGGTAGAAATGACAGTGGAAAATGACTGTGGAAAGCATACGATACCGGTGCATTATCTTTCCATCCCGGATGGAAAAAAGCATCCTCTGTTTGTCTTTGTGTCCTTTTCGCAGACGATGCCCAACCGCTATTACCCTGCGGAGATGATTGCCGAGCGGGGCTTCCATATGCTGTCCTTCAGCTATCTGGACGCAACCTGGGACAACGGTGATTTTACCAACGGTGTTGCCCCTCTTCTCCTGCCCGGCGGACAGAGGAAGGGCACGGACTGCGGGAAGATCGCCATGTGGGCCTGGTGCGCCATGCGGGTACTGGATTACGCCGCCACCCTGCCGGAAATCGACATGACCCAGGTGGCGGTCATTGGCCATTCCCGGCTTGGAAAGACAGCGCTGTACGCAGGCATGATGGATCCTCGCTTCCGGTATGTTTTTTCCAACAACGCCGGCTGCTCCGGTGATGCGCTCTCACGGGGGAATCTGGGGGTGCGCGGGGAGAAGGGACCTTATGGCGGGACGGGCGAGACCATTGACGATATCACCCGTCGTTTTCCCTATTGGTTCTGTCCCAATTATCGGCGGTATGCCCAGAATAACATACCTGATACCTTTGATCAGCATTTCCTGCTGGCAGCGATTGCGCCGCGCTTTGTATCCGTCTCCGCCTCCGCGGAGGATGACTGGGCGGATCCGGTATCTGAACAGCTCTGCTGTCTGGCTGCCGGCAGGCAGTGGGAGAAGCTTGGACTGCCCGGTCTTGTGCACAACGACGCGCTGCTTACCCCCGGTCAGACTTTGCCCTGTGGCCGGGTCGCCTTCAATCTGCGGGCGGGGAAGCATTATCTCTCATATCACAACTGGCAGTGGAATATGGATTATATGGAGCGGCACAGGGATGAGATTGTCTAAGAGAGAGGCAAAAAAGGTGTCAAGCCAGGTGGCGGATTATGGGATTATTACCGTGGTGACTCTACTTATGGCGGGAGGAATCTATGTTTTCAAATTTCCAAACAACTTTTCTTTTGGTGGGGTAACCGGAATCGCAAGTGTACTAAGTGCCGTCATGCCATTTTCTGCCGGAACCATCACCTTTGTGATCAATATGGTTTTGCTTGGCCTTGGTTTCTTGTTTTTGGGGCGGGGGTTTGGGATAAAAACGGTATATACGAGCATATTGATGTCCGTAGGTTTGAGTTTTTTGGAGCACGCTTTTCCCATGAGCAGACCGCTGACTGACGAGCCAGTGCTGGAACTGATATTCGCTATCGCCATACCGGCATTTTGTTCGGCAGTGCTCTTTCATATGGGAGCTTCCGGCGGCGGAACGGACATCCTGGCGATGGTACTTAAGAAATATATTCGGTTAGGGAACGTTGGCATGCCCCTTTTTTTGGTGGATCTTGTCATTACGGTTCTGGCGAGTGTGATATTCGATGTAAAGACCGGTCTGTTTTCTTTTGTGGGTCTGTTAGTGAAGTCTCTGGTCATTGATGGAGTGATTGAGAATATTAATCTGTGCAAGTATTTTACGATTGTGTGTAATCAGCCGGAACCGATCTGTGACTATATTCATCACAAGCTGGGGCGCAGTGCAACTGCGTTCCAGGGGGTGGGAACCTATGAGCATAAGAGGAGGTACATTATACTTACTGTTATGAAGCGGGGACAGGCGGTAGAACTGAGAAATTTTATTAAGACCAATGAGCCGGAAGCCTTTTTGATGATCACCAACAGCAGTGAGATCATTGGGAAAGGCTTCCAGGGACTAAATTAAATGAAAAATATTTATTCTGGCCGCCGGCATTTTCGGTAAAAAACCATTCCAACACCAGCCACCAGAGCCTCCGTCACCGGAAAGGCAGCCCATAGTCCGGCCAGGGCAAAAAGCTCCGACAGCAGAAACGCAGCGGGGATAATGACGAAAAAGCCACGGAGCAGGGAGAGAATGTTGGCAGGTCTGGCCCGGTCGGAGGAGGAGAAATAGCTGCACAGAACAATATTGAGTCCGGCAAATATGCAGCCGGTAAAATAGATCCGAAGCCCGGGAACGGCAATGGCGGCAAGGACAGCATCCTGTTCACTGTTGAACAGGGCGGTAATTCCCTGGGCCCCCAGAAATACGCAGGCGTACAGAACCAGGGAGATGGCCGTTACCGTAAGAAGCGCATACCGAAGCAGTGCCCGGATATGCTCCCGACGGCCCAGCCCGAAATACTTGCTGATGAGAGGCTGACAGCCCTGGGCGATTCCGGTGTAAACGGCGATCACCACCAGGGACAGATTGGCGATGACGCCGTAGGCGGCCACCCCGGAGTTGCCGGAAAGACCAAGGATGATGGCGTTAAAGACGATCATTACAATGCCGGAGGACAGCTCCGTCACCAGGGAGGGGACGCCGGTCACAAGGATTGTTCTCACAGTTCCAATGGTCGGGCGAAACCGCACCATGTGGAACTGATTTTTCTTTTTCAAAAAGAAGGAGGACTGGATCAGCAGACTGATGATGGGGGCGAACCCGGTAGCCAGAACTGCGCCGAAGATGCCCATGCGGCAGGGAAATATAAAAATGTAATCCAAAACGATATTGGACAAACTTCCGATGAGCATAGCTGCCATAGCCAACTGGGGCGCCCCGTCGTTCCGCACGAAGCAGAGCATCATGTCGTTTAAAAGAAATATGGGGGAGAAGAGCAGCAGCACCGTAAGATATGTCCTGCACATGGAAAATACAGCTGCGTCGGCGCCCAGCCAGGTTGTGATCAGTTCTGCAAGAAACAGGCCTGCGCCAAGAAAGAGGGCGGCAGCCAGCAACCCCAGAATCATCGTATGGGAAAAGGCGGCATTCCCTTCCCGGGAACGCTTCTGGCTCTTTAAGATGGAGTATCTGGTGGCTCCGCCCATCCCCAGCATCAGCCCGGTGCCGTGGATGAAGCTGTACACCGGAATTGCCAGATTCAGCGCAGCCAGCCCATTGCTTCCAAGCCCTTTTGCCACAAAGAAGGTGTCCGCCAGGATGTAGCAGGACAGGCCGATCATTCCCAGCACATTGAGAGAGGCGTACCATATGAATTCTTTCAGACAATCTTTACTTTCTATTTTGCTCATTTGAAATCTCCTTTTTATTTTTCTGTATTCCCGGAATCTGGATTGCATCCGTCTTTTCAGACATACCATGCGGATGATTGCCATAAAAAAGCACCGGCTTCCTGTCTCCTAAGGCCTAACGACAGAAAGTCCGGTGCTTTGACTCCTTACCCGGCGGTAAGGAAGGGCACGCTCCAGATTCATTTTATTGATGTTTTGAATTCTACCATGGGGGAGAGAGAAAAGTCAAGAGGAATCTTGCAGTAACTGTTACTGCAGAATAGACACCGATATCTTCCAAATCGTCATATCCGGTTGAGCATCTCTGCGCTATTATGATATGATACTTTAGTGTAACAAAGTAAAAAATCATAGAAAGGTAAGGAGCGTGGGAGCGTGAAAAAGCAAAAGATAATCGTGGGTTCGGTAATTGCCGCACTGGTGCTGTGCGTGGCTGTGGCAGGCGGTATCTTCCTTTTTACAAGAGGAAACGATACCCCAAAAACGGGGGATAACACCAAGACAGAGGACGAATCGAAAAAGAATCCCCAAAAAGGGGAGACAGATAAAAAGAAAGATCCGGAAAAAGAGGAGGAAAACAAGGAGGACAAGAAGGACGAGGAACCGAAAACGCCGTATGTGGACAATGGCGGCGCCTCTGTCAGCGGAACCAGTAAGAGCAACAGCTCAGATATTAAAATGACAGACCGCTATACCTACTCAGATCCTTCGGGACTTGACTTTGACTCCCGCTATGTGCTGTACGGCGGCTCTGGCTGCAATATGGCAAGAGCTTATAAAAAATACGGCTGTACGGCCGCCTATGAGATTCTATACACGAAGAAGGGCAAAGCGGCGGCCGAGTACAAGTGCTATGTTTTGTCCAGTACGGATGAGGCAAAGAAATGTGTATCTGAAATGAGTGAGTACTACAATGATGAGAACAGCAGCTGCGGACATTGGGAGGATGTGGTATATATTTATTCCAAGGGCAGCTATGTCCAGGAGACCTATATTGAATTCTATGCCAAGCAGGGATCTATCGCCTCGGCAACTGCGGAGGCATACCTGGGAATGCAGTTCTTTTTTGCAGGGATGAGCGAGTACCGTTCCCCCGGAAACGGCGGAAATGATACCACGCAGACGCCGGCGGACAATCCCGGGGGCAATCAGAATCCCTCGGACAATCCTGGAGGCAACCAGAATCCTTCGGACAATCCCGGCGGTAATCAGAATCCTTCCGACAATCCCGGCGGGAATAACCAGGGGAATGCCGGGGATGCGGCTGGCACGGACAAGGAGAATTTTTCCATCAAGGTCAGCGACAGCTACACCTATACGGATCCTGAAGGTCTTGACTTTGACACGCGCTATGTGCTGTACGGTGATGAAAAATGCGTGGGTGTAACAACAGTAAACAGCATGGGCCTAAATGTGACGGGCTTGTATGAGATTCTCTATGTGAAGGACAAAAAGCCGGTGCTGGAGAACAAGTGCTTTGTGACTCCCGATGAGGCTTCTGCCCAGGCTGTGGTAAAGCTTTATCCGGGAACTGTCAGCGGCGATGTGGTCTGTATGAGCAACGA
>CABQGZ010000130.1 GCA_902463835.1 uncultured Lachnospiraceae bacterium | reverse complement strand
CTCCTCTGTGTCATCCCACGGAAGAATCGGATAATAGTCCGCATAAAAGCTCTCCCCGCATTCCCGCCATAAGGCAAGGAAGGGATGCAGAATGGACCAATCCAGATCGGGCTTGGTATGGGAATACTCCAACACCAGCCACGGCGTAAACGCACTGTATAAGGTGTAGAGATCGATTTCGTCCGGATCTACCGTTCCTTCCGCCTTAAAGCAAGGAAACCAGCGAAACAAGGAATGGTGCACACTTTGACGTTTGGCCAGATCCCCGATAAAATAATCCGTAATATGCAAAGGAAGCGCCCGCCGCATGGTCTCCAGGTCATTCCTCCGCCCACCGGAGGCACAGCTGTCGATCATTAAGCCCGGAAACCGCCAAAGCAGAAAATCCCACAGAGCCAGATGACCGCTGATATAATGATTCTCCGTAATTCCCTTTCTCTTTGGCTGATCGGTAGCCAGCCAACAAGCCAACGGACGCTGATTGTGATCCTCCCGGTAGTAATCAATCTTTCCCGTTTCCAGAATTTCCACCATCCGGTTTTCGATATAGGTCAATGCCTCCGGATTACCCAGATTTAAAAAGGCCATGGGCATCTCTGCCGGGGTTCCACATCGATCATATGGAATGGTGTATGCCCCCTCCAGAAGCCACTCCCGCTTGATGGTACTGCCATCCTCCTTGAGTGCGGAGAGCTCCAGACCTACCCGTTCCGGCTCGAACCACAGCAGCGTTCTTGTTCCCTGTGCATGCGCCTTCTCGGAAATGGCGGCAAACCCCGTAGGAAACCGCTCCTTATCCACCGTCCAGGTCCCGGAATAGCCGTAATCAAGGGGATGTTCCGCATGACCGCCCTCCAGGTCCGTGTAAAACCATCCGGCATCCATCCACCAGCAGTCCAGCGATATCCCCTGGCGAGAATAGCGTTCCATCGCTTCCAGCTGACCTTCCTCTGTGGTATGACACATACAGGCGTCCTCCAACAAGGTGCTGCCCCCCAATACCGGCCCTGGCACCGCGCCATCCCTTCTTGGCATATTGCAATCCAGCATCCAGTGCCGCCAAAGGTTCGCCGCCCGATCCGCATCCCGGCCCTGGTAAGGAAGAAAGGCAACCAGCGGCGTGCGAATCTGTTCTCCCGGCAATAGATAGGCATTCAGAAATTGCTGCCCCGCGGTAAACCGCACGCCCTCCCGGCTGCTTTCAAAGCCTGCCTGCCATTGCCCCGGCCAGCCGATTGCAATCAGACAGCCCCCATCTCCCACCTGCAGATCAAAGTAGGGAAATTCCTGGTTGCAGGAACAGCCTCCCTCCGGATGGACAACATAGTTGGGGGTAGAAAGCAGAGAATGGCAGTAAGGCTCGTTGTTCATTTTCTCTCTGCGGCGCACCTCAATATCATCAAAATCCTTTCCCTCACAGCGTGCGTCTCCATAAATGCCGCAAAGGCAGGGATTTTCTCCCGGGAAAAACAGGTCGGCAGCACAGAGGTTTCGAATGGGAAGAGAATGCTTCCCGGTGGGATTCTCAAAATAAAGGGTCCACTCAAAAGCGCCGTAATGTGGATAGTAAGCCGCTTCCAAACGTATCAGCAATCCGGAAAGATGGCGGAGACTGACAAAAAGCTGCGTTTTTTCTCCTTCTGTTTTTTGTTCTCTGGAGCACTCCGAAAAGTCCTTTCCAAATCCCCGGTAACAGCTTTCCCCCAGTTCAAAGGAGACAGGAAAAGAAGACAGATCCGAAAAGAGACTGTAAAAAAGCTGTTCCGTTCTCTTTTTTTCTTCCATGCCAAGGCAGGTGTGATGCAGACCCGGAATACCACACCGCGAGGCCTCAAAAAATGCGTTCATCCGATTTATCCTTTCGATTCTTCGTTATTGTCGATGGTAACACTGTAACACAAGGCCCCCAGGGGCGCGCAGGAACCATAGAGGTAGTAATCCTCCCCTTTCCGGCAGTGACGAACAGAATCCACCCATTTAAAGTTGAGCTTCTTCCCATCGCCAAGCATCGCCCGCGGCACAGTCAGAACAATTTCCCTGCCTTCCACCTTGTAATCTATCAGGCCGATGCGCTGCCACTTGCCGTCCTGCTTTCTTGCCGCTACGGTTTTTCCATTTCCATCAGCCCGCACATTGAAGCAATATTCAAAAGCATTGCTGTCCCCGGTGCTTACAAGCAGCCGCATCCAGTCGCCGATTCTGTCTGATTCATCGATCACATCCCGTGTTTTTCCATGGAACAGAAGACAATCGCCCTGTTTTTCCACCTCCACCGCGGTAATCACGTTTCGAATAGAGTCATCCGTGATCCTCCCCAGATACGTATCGCCTTCCCGCTGGATTTTTGCAGTGGTAAAGTTCTCTGCCACAAAAGGCAATGACACAGACATTTCCTTGTCGATCCCCTTGAACTTGCGCACCTCATCCACCAGCTGCATATAATAGGCGTCGCCGAAGCCCCCGACCATGGGCTCAATATCCCGGCTGTATTCCGCGTCCAGGCAGTCAAAAACCGCCACCGGCTTATCGTTGGCCCAGACGCCGGCTGTCCACTCGTTCCAGCCTGTCACAAAAACAATGTCCGGGTCCAGAGCGGCCGCCCCCTGCCACTGCTCTGCAAAATTATATCCGTATTTGTAAGATTCTTCTGTGATATGGGCTTCGCCGTCGTGATAGCTTCTGCCGTGACAGCCGTCGGAACCATAGAAATAATTATGGCCAAAGCAGGCGGAAACGTCGCTGTTCTGCGCTACGGACACGCTCACAATGCTCTCACTGCCGTCCGCAGCTGCATACTTTGTCTGGGGCCATCCAAAATCAATCCACGGAAAACAATTATCCCGATACGGGCTGTTTGGCCAGATGGAATTCTTAAAATGAAAAAATCCGGCAATCTCGGGATCTGTCTGCTCTAAAATCCCGATGATCACCGGCTTGCCATCCATACAAAACCAGGTGTCAGGATACAGATTTTTGGCATAAATCGCCTCATAAATCTCTTTGTTGCGCACGCCTGAATCGGTGTTGGTATAAAACGCAACCTTCGGCGTATCCCAGCCTCCTTTCCGGCCCTCGTCCAAAATACGCATCATCCTAAGGGCTGCCTCAGCAAAAATGCGAGTGTTTGTGGTGTCAAACACCAGAAAGTCGATTCCGGCATTGGTCAGAAGCTCCACATGCTTGCGCATGACCCACTCATCCGTATTTTTATAGCACCCATAAAGCGGCGTGCCCCAGTAAAAAGCTGTGCCCCACGGGTAATCGCGGAAGGGACTAGCCTCGCTGCCCAGGGTTTCCACATCATAGGCCGCAAGCGTATCCTCAAAAAATTCTACGCTGCCTGCTGGAAAGCTCTCCTCGTCATGGGAGAGAAAATAAAACATTCCCACAAGCTTCTGCCTCTTTGCGGGCAATGCCCCGGGCGGAGTGAAACTCCGCCCAAGACAATCGGTTCCCCCAAGCGCTGCGTGATTCAGCTGCTTTTTCTCATTCATTGTCCTTTGTCCTTTCTTCTCTTCAACAATGCAAGGAGCAGGATAAGAGCCGCCAGAAGCACACCAAGGCCCAGGATAGCGATTGGTACCCAGATGCTGATTCCTGTGTCTTCCACATCATCAGAACCAGGCTGCCCCTGATTATCTTTATCGTTGTCCTTGTCCGGCTTTTTGTCGCCGTCATTACCAGGCTTATCCTCCGGCTTCTTGTCTCCGTCATTGCCAGGCTTATCCTCCGGCTTCTGCTCATTGTCCTTTGACGTATTGTCCGTATCAGTGGTAGTGTTTCCGTTGCCCGTGTTGTTATTCTGGGAATTGCCGCTGCCGGTCGGATTGCTCTTATGATTGTTACCTCCGTTATTGCTGCCTGTGTTGTTCCCTCCAGGATTATCATTGCCGCCCGGATTATCATTGCCGCCCGGATTATCATTATCGCCGGGTTTGTTATCGTCAGGTTTGTTGTCATCATCATCCGGGACAACCGTCTTATCTCCGCCGCCGATCACAGTCTCCGCATCCGCGTCAAAGGCAACCTTGGAAAACCGCGGTATTACTGTCTCAATTGCGCTGATCTCCACGTCATAGCCCGACGTGGTCACAGACCAGAAGCCATCGTAATAAATGTTGTAGCCATAGAATTTTGTGATCGTATTTTCCGGGTCAGCGCTGGGCGTCATCACCACCGTTCCATCGCAAATGGCGAATTGAGCAATCTGGGTCTTGGTTCCGTTCACATCGAAATAAAGTGTTACCACATTGGTGTCGGCATTATCGGCGACATAGACATTTCTGCCCTCTGTGAAGCTGTAGCCGGTTTCGACGTAAGTTACCGTCTCACTGCTGCCTGCAAACTTAAGACCTACCCGTCCATCCCTGTTGATATAAATCCGAAGACCGGTCTGGTCCGACGCAATATCGTAATAATCATTCAAGCGAAGGGCTATGGCTACATAATCGTCCACATAAGAAGGAATGAGCAGCTTCATGTGCAGCTCGCTTGTGCCGCAGCCGCTGGTCCTTCTGCGGAAAGCGGCGCCGTAGATACCGCTTTCATCGGAGGGACTGCCGATGATCTTGCCATCCTCCACACGGGCGTCAAAGAGGAGATCCCAGTTCTTATCGTCGCCTGCGATGCCCTTCGTAAGATCCGCGATATAAGTGATCACCTTGCTGTAGGGATCCTTGCTGATTGCAGGAATATCAGTGGTACTGTCGTTAACTTTTTCATTTACTGCTTCCAGCAGAGATCCGCCGAAGCCATAAGCTGAAGTATAGATATAGTAGCCTTTTCCATCTTCCGGGAAGATGTCCTCCCCTTCGTTGATATCCGTGGTAACACGGGCAAAGCATACGGTTGCCGTCCCGGAGACAGGTCCGCCATTCATTGCAACCAGAGCCGGCCATTCCGCCCGAAGTGCCAGATCATTGTTCCAGTTCGTAGGGTTATACAAGCCACAGGTGCTTTGCTCCAAAATAAGCTGATAGCCGTTTCCATAACTTCGGACAAGCTTCAGGTCATCATGTCCGAAGGGATAATCCTCCACGACCCATATCTGGGAATCAGAATCATTTTTCTTGTCCTGATATACCTTATTTCCGATCTGTGTCAGATAGAGACCGGTCTCTTTGTTTTGAATAGTAAAGCCCGTGGTGACCTCCGGCAGCTCATTGTTTCCACTGTGTACATCCCAAAGACTCTTTACCGGCGTTGCCAGTGTAAGCTCCTTAAATATCCAGATCTGTGAACCAGCCTTTTTGATAGCGTTCAAACCTGTCATCTTAACATCCAGCGGTTCTGAGATTGATATCGGTGCATTTGCAGTATCCTGTCCGTCCATGATCGTGTCCGGCACTATGGGCAGTCTCGTTTTTGCTGGCTGATCGGTAACACCCAAAAGCTGCTTGAACGCGTTTGCATTTCCTTCTGCAATATTATAAATATAATAGGATTTGCCGTTTATAATATTAATTGTTTCATCCACTCCGTTTGCGGAAAAATGGATCATTTCGTACCACTCAAAATTGTTGACCCCGTCTGATTCGTGATCCCCCTCCGAATTCTGATTGATGCCAAGAGAGGTCATGGTGCCGTCCGTGTTGATATAACGCTCGCCTTTGTTGCAGCACATTACCCACTTGTAGCCGTAATTGTCCTTCAAAGTCCAATACTGGAATTTTTCGTCTATATAAGACTGTGCAGTGAGCGCTGCTCCGTTGTCCGTAAGCACCATACCATTGGATACATTTTGGAATATCCATCCCGCCGGTGTGGAAAATGCTGTCCAAAGATATTTGTCCTTATCCGTTTCAGGCATTCCGTTTGCTATAACATCATAAGCGATCGTCTTTACTGCAGCTGCTTGTGCCGGGTCAACCTTTGAGGGCGGAACGATTTCTTTATGCTCGTCGGCCGTGGCAGTAAGGTACATGGCTCGCCCGTTGTCATAGTCGTCACGGTTGCAGATCATTAATGGTGTTCCGGCAGCCGCAGCAGCCGGGATTGTGGTATGATAATCCGTACCGGCTTCGTCGAAAGCCCGAATGGACTGCGTCCCCTGGTAGCTAAAGCCGGAACTTGCCAACAGTGCGGTCGTACCACCCAAAAGGGTAATAACAGAATCATCCGCTTTGCTCTGCAAATGCCCCGTTACCCCCCAGTTATTGATATGTCTCCAAAGTTCGTTGTCCGTATCTGCCGTATTGGTCAGGGCAAGTGTCCCTTCCTTGTTTGTAAGATAATAGCCTGTCTTTACATTCTGAATCTTGTATTCAGAGCCGACGGAGATAAACTGCCACCAGGAATATTCACTGACTGTGCCAACGGCTTCCGCCTCATAAAACTTCTGTTCTTCCACAGGCGGAGCGCTGACTGGATCCGCAGTCAGACAGGTATTCATCCAATCTCCCCAGGGACTCTTGGTATAGATCACATAGTAGCTTCCGTCTGTCAGTGCGTCTGTGGTCTTGTAGCTTCCGTCGTCGGAGAAGCGCACCAGCTCGTAGCCCTCTCCGTTGAATACCGTATCGCTCAGATGGTCGGAACCAACTGCCGTCCCGCTGTCTATGGATGTGATATTCGCGTCCACCCCCACGGTCTTGTCACTTGCCGTTTTCAAATTCCATTTGGAACCATAGAAGTCGCCGATCTTAAACTTCGTTCCAGCATTCTCCTTGTCGCTGGTCTGTATCAGGGTTCCGTCTGATTCGCAGAGGTACAGACCTGTCTTCTTATTTACAAAGCGCAGCGTCGTCCAGGGTGTTCCGTTCCCCTCCACAAACTCCGTCTTCCAGTAGCTGTAATCTGGCTCCTCCGATGGAATCTGACCGCTGTTTCCTCCTGCGTTAAACGCCTGCACCGTCCCTGTGATGGTCTCTGTGGGAGCCTCCACCGGATCCGCGGTCAAGCAGGTGTTCATCCAATCTCCCCAGGGGCTCTTGGTGTAGATCACATAATAGCTTTCGTCTGTCAGTGCGTCTGTGGTCTTGTAGCTTCCGTCATCGGAGAAGCGCACCAGCTCGTAGCCCTCTCCGTTGAATACCGTATCGCTCAGATGGTCGGAACCAACTGCCGTCCCGCTGTCTATGGATGTGATATTCGCGTCCACTCCCACGGTCTTGTCGCTGGCCGTTCTCAGGTTCCATTTGGAGCCATAGAAGTCGCCGATCTTAAACTTTGTTCCAGCATTCTCCTTGTCGCTGGTCTGTATCAGCGTTCCGTCTGATTCACAGAGGTACAGACCTGTCTTCTTATTTACAAAGCGCAGCGTCGTCCAAGGTGTTCCGTTCCCCTCCACAAACTCCGTTTTCCAGTAGCTGTAATCCGGCTCCTCCGACGGAATCTGACCGCTGTTGCCTGCTGCGTTAAACGCCTGTACCGTCCCTGTGATAACCTCCGTCGCTGTAGCATGAACGGACGGTCCAAACGGTACAAAAAGCGAGACGATCATTGTCATTACAAGGAACATTGAAATCCATTTATTTGTTTTCATCCGAATCCCTCCTGTCATCATTGGCCGCAACCTCCGGCTTCTTTTTCAGAATAAAGAATGCAGCAACACCAGCGCCCAGCACCATGACTCCCGCCAAAGCAATACATACAATCAGTATCGTTTTATTTTGGTTGCTTTTCTTCGTGTCCGTTTTATTCTTGTCGATCTTGTCCCCACCTGTCTGGTCATCCTTGTCTGGATTTTTCTTATTTTCCCCATCAGGCGTCGTTGTTTTATCCCCATTCGAATCATTGTTTGTTCCGGTTGGATCGTCCGAATTGGTATCATCAGGAACTGTGGTGTCACCGCCCGGTGTGGTCGTATTCGGATCGCTGGTTCCAGGCGTATCCTGTCCGCCGGGCGTTGTCCCGCCCGGTGTGGTATTCCCCGGACTTCCCGGATTGTTTGGATTCTGACTGCCGCCAGGATTCGTATCCCCACCTGGCTTCGTATCCCCGCCAGGGTTTTCCGTGGAAGGCTTTGCCGCCAGGGTCAGTGTATTGTAATACTGTACCAGACTTCCCTCGCCGGTATCCCAATTATAGCCGACTCCATCATTGTTGCCTGCCCCCAGCGTACTCGTGTAGCCGCCGTTGTTTCCAACCATATAGCAGCCGATCCCCCACTCACCGCTTTTTAACTGGAGAGAGGTAAAGTTCCCACCG
>CABQGZ010000129.1 GCA_902463835.1 uncultured Lachnospiraceae bacterium | reverse complement strand
CCTGGCAACAAAAAGGGCGGAATCTCTACCCTGGAGGACAAATCTCTGGGGTGCACCCAGAAGTCGGGCAGCGCGCCGGTGAAGGGGGTGTTGGCTTACGGGGAACAAGTATCTTCCCATGGGCTGCAACTCCTTAGCGCACCGGGAAACGATCTGGTGGCCGCCACAGCGCTGGCCGCCAGCGGAGCCCATATCATACTTTTTACCACTGGACGGGGAACACCCTTCGCAGCGCCGGTTCCCACTGTGAAGATCGCCAGCAACAGCAGTCTTGCCAATCGGAAAAAGAACTGGATTGACTTTGACGCAGGTGCTGTGTTGGAGGAGGAGACCATGGAACACGCGGCGGATCGCTTGTTTTCCTATGTGATTGAGGCTGCTTCCGGCAGACAGACTGCCAGCGAGCGGGCGGGCTTCCATGATATGGCAATCTTTAAGCAGGGCGTGACACTGTAAAGCGCAACAATTCTCCTGATTTTGCATACTGTAAGGAAAAAGCAAAATTCAGGAGGATTTTATTTTATGGAATTATATATGGTTCAGTCTTTGGAGACTCATCTGTTTTTCGCAAGGATTATGAAGGAGCATTCCCTGTTTCTGGAAGTGTCATTTCCTGCAAAGGAGACCCGCTGGATCCAGCGTGCCTGTAAGGCCAGGGAGGAATTTGAGGAGTTTCTGGAGGAAGTGGTAAAAGTCAGCGACGGCAACGTGCGAAGGGAGATCCTGGAATCCGGCGAGATCGTGACGCCTTTCACGCTGTTTGCCGAGAAAAAAACGGTATTTTACACCGGAGTTCCCATTAATACAACAATCACCCAGGAGGAGCTGCGCTTAAGGAGTATTTCAGGAGGCTGTGCCTACAGTGAGCTGCGGCGGAAGATCCGGAGCCTGAATCAGCGAGCACTGCGCCTGGTGGGCAATCTGATCCGGCTGAAGGAGGAGATCCTGGCGGAGATGCTTGCCTGCAATCTGTATACCACCAATTACCCTCTTTTGATCAAGCATATTACTAGGGAGGCAAGATTATACCAGTCATTTTTGATCCATCTGGAGCGAACCGGTATGCTGTGTACCAGGGATCTTCAGGATCTTGAGGTATTCTGGAATCAGATCATGATGGAGCATGCGCTCTTTATCCGTGGACTGCTGGATCCTTCCGAGGAGGCGCTCATCGAGACGGCGAATGGATTTTCCAAAGAGTATGCCTGCCTGTTGGAGGCCGCAAAGGAAGCGGATAGCAAGGCGGCTCTGGCGGCGCTTACCGCGAAAACCCGGGAGGAAACAGAAAAATACAGGGATTTCAAAACAGCGGGCGTCAAAGGAATCAACGGCTGTGAGATCACATCTATCATATTGCCGCTTCTGGCGGACCATGTACTGCGGGAGGCAAACCGTTATCTGAGGATTCTGGGCTGCTAGAAGGGGGAGAAACATCATGGAATTATGCCATTACCGTCAGGGGGAGCGGCAGCGCGTATTCGATATTGAAGCCATAGAGCTTCCCATTGTCTATAACCGTTTTGGGGATCATGATCCCAACGGATTGATGTATGTTTTAAAGGAGGATGCCGAAGCGGTGAAGCGGGAGGCATTGGTGAAGTTCCATCAGGAGGTGCCGCAGCCTGCTTCAAGGGTGCAGCCTCTGGTAATCCGGGTGAATTTGGGGGATTGTGTTACGGTTCACTTTTCCCATTCTCTGAACCGGGATCTGTCCATCCATGTGCAGGGGTTGTCCTATGATGTGCGCACCTCCGATGGCGCCAGCGTCGGGCGCAATCCGGATTCCACTACCAGAAGCGCCATCACGTATTGCTGGTACGCAGACCAGGAGGGGATTTTTCTGTTCAGCGACATGGGAGATACCAGAAGCGGCGAGGAAGGAACGAATGTTCATGGCCTGTTCGGAGCTGTCATCGTGGAACCGCCGGAGTCTATTTTTCGGAATCCGGAAAACGGAGAACCTTTAAAATGTGGTCTGAACGCGGATATCTATCCGCCCGGGCGGCCGTCCTTCCGGGAGTACACTGTATTTTTTCATGATGAACTGGAGATAAAAAATAAGGACGGAAATCCGCCGGTGGATCCTCATACAGGGCTTTTCTCCGCAACCACGGGAATCAGCTATCGTTCCGAGCCCATGCGCAACCGCGAGCCCCTGACAAATGACCACGCGGACACCGGAGAGGATATCTCCATGAGCTCCTGGGTCTACGGGGATCCAGCGCCGCCTATCCCAAAAGCATATGTGGGTGACCCGGCCAGGATCCGTCTGGTTCACGGGGGAATCAAGGAGACACATGTGTTCCATCTGCACAATCACCAGTGGCAGCTGGAGGGGGAGAATCCGGTATCAAATATCATAGACTCCATTTCCATTAGCCCTCAGGAGTGCTATACACTGGATATTCTGTATGGGGCGGGAAGCCTCAACGGTATGATCGGAGACGCTATTTTTCATTGTCATCTGTACCCTCATTTCCACGAGGGAATGTGGACGTTGTGGCGGGTGTATGACCGTCTGCAGGATGGAACAGGGAGACTGCCGGACGGCACGGTGATTCCGCCCCTGGTGCCTTTACAGGATCGGCCCATGCCGCCAAGGAAGGATGCAAAGCATCCCGGATATCCCAATTTCATCAACGGGGAATTCGGGAAGCCGCCGTTACAGCCGCCGCTGGGGATTCTGAGTCCAGATGGTACAAACAAGAGAGAACCCACTCCGATGGAGCAAGCCAATTTTGTAGAAGGCTTTGAACGGGGGGCCTTATACACGGATACTTGCCCGTGCCATACGGATGGGTGCCTGGCGGATGGTGAGAAGGATTGTGAGGAATCTTGTTCTGAGAGGGAGAATGTTCCGGTACGGGTATTCGAGCTTGCTCTGGTGCAGGCCTGCGTCACCTATAACGATTTCGGCTGGCATGATCCCCAGGGCAGATTTTTTGTATTAAAAGAGGAACTGGAACGTCACGGCGGGCTGGAGGCATATATTCGCAAGGTGGAATGTAGGGAGATACCGGTAGAACCTCTGGTTATCCGGGCCAATGCCGGGGACTGTATCGAGGTACGGCTTACCAACCTGCTGCCGGAGATGATCGAGGCTAGCCCTTTCCAGATGGAGACAGTCACAGATATTGTAGGCTTTCACATCCATCTGGTAAAATTCGACACCATCGTGTCGGACGGCTCCGCCAACGGCTGGAACAATATCGCGGGAGCACGAAAATATGAGACGCTGGTGGAACGCTTTTTTGCCAACACGGAGCTGAATACCGTATTTTTCCACGATCATCTCTATGCCAATACCCATCAGCAGCACGGTGTGTTCGGCGCATTGCTGGTGGAGGAGGCGGGGGCGACCTTCCATGATATCCGCACCGGAGAACCGCTGGACTTCGGCACGAAAGCCGTCATCCGCAAACGGGACGGCAGCTCCTTCCGGGAGTTTGTGCTGTTTGTCCATGATTTTGCCTTCCTGTTTGACAAGGATGGGGAGCCATTGAATCCGCCGGAAGTGCCAGGCAGTCACGATGACCCCGGGGTGATGGGAATCAATTACCGCTGTGAGCCTCTGCGGGAACGGATCTCGTCTCAGCCCGAGGAAGACCCGGCGTACCTTTTTTCCTCTCTCGTCCATGGAGACCCGGCGACGCCAGTGCTTGAGAGCTATCCGGGAGATGAGCTGATGTTTCGCCTTCTGGACGGCGCCCATGAGGAGCAGCACGCCTTCAATGTGACTGGAATGTATTGGAAACGCGAGAAGAACGACCCCCATTCTCCCCGCAGTGCAGCCCAGACCATCGGCATCTCCGAGGCCTTCAATCTGCGGGTGGAAAAGGACTATGGAAGCGGAGATTACCTCTACTACTATGGAGGAATTGATGATATCTGGCTTGGACTCTGGGGGATTATCCGCGTCTATGACAGAGAAAAGGACTGTCTCCTGCCTCTGTGCAGAGGACGAAATCAGATTACAGCGCTGCCGCCGTGTCCCGGCAGAGATGATGTCATACGAAAATATGAGATTGCCGCCATACAGACCGATATCCAATATAACCGCTATGGCGATCATGATCCCAATGGGCTGGTGTTTGTACCGGCAGAGGAGGTGGAGCAGCTGCGGTGTGGACGGAAGGGGATCAAACCGCTGATTTTAAGAGCAAATGTGGGAGAATGGATCGAAGTCACGCTCCACAACCTGTTTGAAGCACAGATACCCTATTTTGATTACCCTAGAGTACCGCTGGATCAGGAATACAGGCCCTCCAACCGGGTGTCCTTAAATCCTCAGTTCCTCCATTACGATGCGGCCACCGGTTCCGGCATCAACGTGGGCTTTAATCACAGAGAGCAGACGGTGGGTCCCGGCGAGAGCATAAAATATCTCTGGTATGCCGACAAGGAGTACGGCGCCTGCCTGCTGCAGTCCTTTGGGGATCTGCGCAATCATCGCTGCCATGGCCTGTTTGGAGCAATCATCATCGAGCCAGCTGGAGCCAAATGGTTCCGGAACATGACCATGAAAAAAGGGATTCACGAGGAACAGGCTGTGATCACTGCACCTGGAATCGACAGCTTTCGGGAATTTATGGTATTTATCCAGAATGGAATCCGGCTTCTGGACGAGGAAGGAGATCTGATCAAAACCGCCAGTGACGAAACAGAGATGGTGGACGCGGAGGATACCGGTGAAAAAGGCTACAATTACCGCTCGGAACGCTTCGCCAACCGTCTGATGCGGGATCCCAGAATCTCCAAGGTATTCAGCAGCAGAGTCCACGGAGACCCGTCCACGCCTCTTTTCCGGGCTTATGCAGGAGAACGTGTCATGTTCCGCACCGTAATGCCTGCGGACAAACCAAGAAATACAGGCTTCGCCCTCCACGACCATGTATGGCTGGAGCAGCCGGGAGATCCCTTCTCCCGGGAAATTGCCCTGCAGGGAGCCATCAGCATCGGCGGAAATTATCGCATAGAGCCTGAGTGCGGCGTCTCCTGCCCCGGCGATTACCTGTATCGCTCCGGCTCGCTAAAATGGGATGTGGAATCTGGTATGTGGGGGATCCTGCGTGTGCTGAAGCATGGCATTGGATGCAAGTGTAAGGATCTATGTCGGCAGGTGCTGAGAAGATTTAAAGACAGCTGAGACGTATTTTGTTAGCCAGCCGGCAGTACAGCCCAGGAACAAGGGTCTGTCATGAGGCCCCCCTTGCTCCTGGGCGTCCCTTTGTGCCTGATAAATTAGCAGTTGCTTTTACGTTCTACCTGTGTTACCATGTGTATAACAAAAGAGCAGGTGATATTATGTACATGGAAATCGACTTTAACAGCGAGGAAGCCTTTTACATTCAGCTTCGCAATCAGATCATAATTGGAATTGCCACCAACCAATACCAGGAGGGCGACACCCTTCCCTCAGTCCGTCAGCTGGCGGACAGCGTGGGGATCAATATGCACACGGTGAACAAGGCCTACAGCGTATTGAAGCAGGAGGGCTTTATCCGTCTGGACCGAAGGCGGGGAGCTGTGATCGCCCTGGATATGGACAAGCTGAGAGCCATAGAGGAGCTTGAGATGAATCTGCGGGTGGTGTTGGCCCGTGCGGTCTGCAAGGGCATTACGGAAGAAGAAGCGCACCAGATGGTGACAGAGATCTATCAGGAAATGAATTAGAATCAGGAGGATATTTTGCAAATGCATAATAAATATACGGAAAAAGCTAAAAAGGCGCTGGAGCTTGCAGCCAGAACATCAAAGAAAATGCATCACAATTACATTGGCTCCGAGCACCTTCTGGCTGGATTGCTGCGGGAGAATTCCGGCGTTGCCGCCAGTGTTCTCTTGGAAAACAACGTGGAGGAAGAGAAGCTTTTGGATATGATCGAGGATCTCATCGCTCCCGGTGAGCAGACCGCGATTCTGGAGCTGGACGGCTATACCCCGAGAACCCTTCGGATCCTGGAGAACGCTGCCCGGGAGGCAGAGCGGTTTGGCGCCAAGGAGGTGGGGACGGAGCATCTTCTGATCGCCATCCTAAAGGAGCCGGAGAGTGTGGGAGCCCGTCTCTTAAACACCATGGGAATCAGCGCAAGAAAGGTATATGTGGATACGCTGGTGGCCATGGGGGAAGATCTGGCCACCATGCGGGATGAGATGAAGAATGCCAAGGGCAAGAAGGACGCTGCTGCCGGAACTCCTACCCTGGATCAATACTCCAGAGATCTGACCCAGCTGGCCAGGCAGGGCAGGCTGGATCCGGTGATCGGAAGGGAAGCCGAGATAAGGCGTGTGATTCAGATCTTAAGCAGAAGAGGGAAGAACAACCCCTGCCTTATCGGAGAACCGGGAGTGGGCAAGACTGCGGTTGCCGAGGGGCTGGCCCAGCAGATTGTCCAAAAGATGGTGCCAGATACGGTGGCGGATAAGCGGGTGGTCACACTGGATCTGTCCGGTATGGTGGCAGGCTCCAAATACCGGGGAGAATTTGAGGAACGCATTAAGAAGGTGGTGCGGGAGGTTATCGACGCAGGAAACGTGCTGCTCTTTCTGGATGAGCTTCACACCATTATCGGTGCGGGCGGAGCCGAGGGCGCGCTGGACGCCTCCAACATTTTAAAGCCCTCCCTGTCCCGCGGAGAGCTGCAGCTTATCGGAGCTACCACCATAGAGGAATACAGGAAATATATTGAGAAGGACGCCGCCCTGGAGCGGCGGTTCCAGCCGGTGATGGTGGAGGAGCCCACGGTGGAGCAGACCATACAGATATTAAAGGGGTTGCGGGAGCATTACGAAGATCATCACCAGGTTGTGATCACTGACGAGGCGGTGACGGCGGCGGCCAAGATGGCAGATCGATATATCAACGATCGATTTCTGCCGGATAAAGCCATTGATCTGATCGACGAGGCGGCCTCCCGGGTGCGGCTGGACGGCTACAAATATCCGGCCGGCATGGTGCAGCTGGAGAAGGAAATCAAGGATCAGGCTGATAAAGTGGAGGAAGCTCTTGCGGCAGGGGATCTGGAGGGAGCGTCCGCTGCGAAACAAGCCAAGGAGGAAGCAGAGCAGAAATATCAGAAGGCCATGAAGCGCTTTGCAAGAGAGAAGCAGAAGCACCAGCTTCGCGTCACGGAGGAAGAGGTGGCGGCTGTTGTATCCGGCTGGACCAAGATTCCGGTGAAGCGGTTGGAGGAGGAAGAATCCGAGCGCCTGAAAAAACTGGAAAAGACTCTGCATGGGCGGGTGATTGGGCAGGAGGAAGCTGTCACTGCGGTTGCGAAGGCTGTTCGCCGGGGACGGGTAGGCTTAAAAGACCCGGGACGCCCCATTGGCTCCTTCCTCTTTCTCGGTCCTACGGGCGTGGGCAAGACGGAGATCTGCAAGGCGCTGGCGGAAGCCATGTTCGGCGATGAGCAGTCCATGATCCGTGTGGACATGTCTGAATATATGGAGAAGCACAGCGTATCCAAGATGATTGGTTCGCCGCCCGGATACGTGGGCTATGACGAGGGCGGACAGCTTAGCGAGAAGGTGCGGAGGAATCCTTATTCCGTTATCCTGTTCGATGAGATTGAAAAGGCACACCCGGATGTGTTCAATATTCTGCTTCAGGTGTTGGACGACGGTCATATCACCGATGCCCAGGGGCGGAAGGTAGACTTTAAGAACACCATCATTATTATGACCTCCAACGCTGGCGCCCAGTCCATCATCGAACCAAAGCGGTTGGGATTTACCTCCTCGGACGACGAGAAGCAGAATTATGAGCGGATGAAGAACGGCGTCATGGAGGAAGTAAAACGGATCTTCAAGCCGGAATTTTTGAACCGTATCGATGAGACTATCGTGTTCCATGCCCTGGGAAAAGAGCATATGAAGAAGATTGTCACTCTGATGACGAAGACTCTGGTGGAGCGCTGCCGGACCCAAATGGGAATTACGCTTGTCATCCGGGATTCCGTGAAGACGTATATCGCCGAGAAGGCCTATGATCCCAAGTATGGAGCAAGGCCTCTGCGCCGCATGATCCAGAACAAGCTGGAGGACGGCCTGGCGGAAGAGCTTCTCTCAGGAAGGTTTCATCAGGGGAATACCGTGGTTGTCACAGTCCGCAAAGGCGAAATCTGCTTTGTGACGCAGTAGACTCTTACGATTTGTAGCGAAAAAAATACACGATAACGCTGGAAAAATGATCTGATATAGGT
>CABQGZ010000128.1 GCA_902463835.1 uncultured Lachnospiraceae bacterium | reverse complement strand
AGAGCGTACCAGTCAGATGACAGAGAAGGGCTGTCGCAGCTTGCCAAAGTCGATTATCCGGCAGTCAGACGGGCGCTGGAAGACTTTTTTGCCTCTTATCGCCGCCTGTGGCTTCGGGAGAACAAGGGATTTGGTCTGGAGGTGCAGGAACAACGATTTGGAGGATTATTGTATCGGATGAGCTGCTGTGAAGCGCGTATGTTAGAATACCTGGATGGAAAAACAAAACAGATTGAAGAACTGGAAGAAAAGAGTCTGACAAAATGTACCAAGGAATCGGTCTACTGGAATGACTGGGATACCACAGTGACAGCAAGTGTGCTATAGGAGACAGAATATGAGTCAGGAGATTACATTTGGAAAACTGGGTTTTGTTATCCAGGACGGAAGAGTTCTGCTGAACCGGATGGGGAATCTCATCGACGGGGAGAGCAATTTTGTGGAGGTGCAGATTACCGGGGAGAATAAACCGACCCATATGGGAGCGAAAATGGCCTCCTCCTCGGAGGGAAGCAGGCTTTGCTATGTTTCTCACAGACAGACGGACAATCGGCTGGAGATTGTGCAGCAGTCGGAATTGATCCGGACGATTACGGTATTTGAGGGATATGAGAACTGCAATGCAGTTCTCATCCATACGGAAGTGGAAAATATTTCTGAAAAAGAGCTTGTTCTGGAGGAGGTATCCGCTTTTTTGGTATGGGGACTGGGAAAATGTGGACTGGACAGTGCGGCGAATCTGTATTACACAAGATTTTACCAGAGTCATCATGCGGAATGCCAGCCTGTGCGGGATTCTTTTGCCCATTTAGGACTTTTTCGTGGAAATGTGGAGGGGCAGAAGCGGATTGCCGGGATGAATGTGGGCAGCTGGTCTACGAAAGAGGAATTGCCCCAGGCATTGATTGAGGACACAGAAAATGGCGAAGTACTCTTTTTCCAGGTGGAAAGCAATGCCTCCTGGTATTATGAGATCGCAGACCGGGCGGAAAAATATTATCTGTATCTGGGCGGCGCGAACCTGCCTTTTGGCGGGTGGAAGAAAAGACTGCAGCCGGGGCAGAGCTATCGCACAAGAAACGTGGCTTTGGCATTTGGAGCCTCCGTCGATCAGGTGGTGGGGGAGATGACGAAATACCGTCGCATCATTGCAGGAAAATCCATGGCGGATCAGTCACTGCCTGTTATATTTAATGAATATATGCACCTTTCCTGGGACAGCCCTACGGAAGAAAACACCCGGAGAGTCGCGCCGACAGTGGCAAACACTGGAGCAGAGTATTATGTGATCGACTGCGGGTGGCACAATGAGGAGGATGGCGATAAGGTCTACCCCTTTGTGGGACAGTGGAAGGAGAGCCGGAAGCGTTTTCCTCACGGGGTGCGGGCAACTACCGATTATATCCGCTCATTGGGAATGAAAGCCGGTTTGTGGATCGAGCCGGAGGTGGTAGGAATACAGTGCCAGGAGATGCTTAACTATTACGATGACGACTGTTTTTTACAGCGGGATGGCAGACGTCTGGCGGTGATGGATCGGTATTTCCTGGATTATCGGAACCAGAAGGTCCGGGCGTACATGAGTGAGACCATACGACGGATGGTGGAGGAATACGGCGCGGAATATGTCAAGATCGATTACAATCAGGACTGCGGCGTCGGTACGGATTGGCAGGCGGACAGTGCAGGGGAGGGATTGGAGCTTGCCGCTTTAGCCTTTTTGGATTGGGTGTGTGAGATGAAGGAGCGCTTCCCGGATGTCATTTTTGAGGGATGTGCTTCCGGCGGCATGCGCATGGATTATAAGACGCTGTCTGTTTTTTCTCTGGCATCCACATCGGATCAGGTAGACTATCTGAAATATCCCTATATTGCAGGGAACATTCTCTCCGCTGTTATTCCGGAGCAGGCGGCAGTCTGGAGCTATCCGGTGGGGGCAGGTGTTGTGGGTCAGCCGCTTACGGTGGATGCAGAGTGGGTGAAGAAACATATTTCGGCCAATCGGATTACCATGAATATGATCAACAGCTTCCTGGGGCGGATGCATCTTGCCAGCCATCTGGAGCTGCTGGATGAGGAGCAGATGACGCTGGTAAGGGAGGGCGTGTCCTATTATCAGAAGCTGGTGGAACCAAAAAAGCGTGCGCTTCCCTGTTTTCCAAATGGGTTTACCTGCTTTGGTGCGGACAATGTGGTCGCAGGGTTTCAGACGGACCACATCATTTATCTGGCTGTCTGGCATTTCAAGGGGCGGACGGATGTGGAGGTACATATAGAACAGGGGCGGATGCAGGCGCGGATCGCATATCCCAGCACCACATCAGCCCGCCTGGAGTGGCGTGAGGGGAGGCTGACGGTTGTGTTTTCCGAAAGCCCATCCGCTGTCTTTTTGGAGATTGGAGATTCTGTCGGGAGCTAGTCAGTCACGCTCATGCTAATATGAGGTGAAAATATGATAAAAAATGCAGATTTTTTTAAACAGATTACAGAAAATCTGGTTGCCATATTCCCCAGCCTGTGCTAAACTCCATGGTGAACTTGTATTCCAATCGGAAACAGTATCATTGCACATAAAGGAGAATGAAATCTCATGCTGACTGGAAAGACAGTCCTATTGGGCGTCACCGGCGGAATCGCCGCCTACAAGATGCCTAACGTGGCACGAATGTTGAAAAAAATGCATTGCAACGTCCATGTACTCATGACGAACAATGCGACGAATTTTATTACGGCAACCACCTTTGAGACGTTGACCGGCAATAAATGCCTCATTGATACCTTTGACCGGAATTTTGAATTTTCCGTGGAGCATGTGGCACTTGCCAAGCAGGCGGATCTGGTGCTGATCGCCCCGGCCACCGCCAACGTGATCGGCAAGATTGCCCACGGCATCGCTGACGATATGCTGACCACCACGGTGATGGCCTGCACCTGCAGGATACAGATCGCCCCGGCCATGAACCATAACATGTATCACAACCCTATTGTCCAGGATAATCTGGAAAAATTAAAACGCTTTGGCTATGAGATCATCGACCCGGTGACGGGGATGCTTGCCAACGGGGATACCGGCGACGGGAAGCTGCCCGACGAGGAGACGCTGGTGGAATATATTTTGAAGGAGCTGGCGCATCCCAAAGACCTGGCGGGGAAAAAGGTGCTTGTAACCGCAGGCCCCACCAGAGAAGCCGTCGACCCGGTGCGCTTTCTCTCCAACCATTCCACCGGGAAGATGGGATACGCCCTGGCAAAAGCCGCCATGCGAAGAGGCGCCCAGGTGACGCTGGTATCTGGGCCGGTGGCACTAAAACCTCCTATGACGGTAGACACAGTATCCGTCACCTCCGCCCAGGAGATGTACGAGGCGGTAATGGTCCGGGCAGGGGAGCAGGATATCATCATCAAAGCGGCGGCGGTGGCCGACTACCGGCCGTTGGAGATAGCTTCGGAAAAAATCAAAAAGCAGGCGGGTGACGCATGTATTCCGCTGGCCAGAACAGAGGATATCCTAAAGAAGCTTGGGGAAGAAAAAGCCAATGGCAATATTCACGCCTACCTCTGCGGTTTTTCCATGGAGACGGAGCACATGCTGGAGAATTCCAGAGCGAAGCTGGAGCGAAAGAAGGTGGACATGATTGCCGCCAATAATTTAAAAACGGAAGGCGCAGGATTTGCCTGTGATACCAATGTGCTGACGCTGATCACTTCGGACAGTGTACTGACCTTGGAAAAAATGAGCAAAGAGGAAGCGGCCGATTGTCTGCTGGACGCAATCTCAGCACGCCTTTGATTAGGATGTTACGGTTCAGCGACCGTCCTTCTGCGAACCGTGATAGCAAAAGTTTACAAAATATCTGTTTTCTGTTCATGATGTTGACATCGTTTCTGGACACACTAGTAGAACATTTCGCAAATAATCAGCTTGTGAAATGCGAAACCCATCTTACGAGAGTTCAGAATGCAGGTGGCATATGGAACATGTACGACAGAATTATCAGAAAATATTTTTAGTGTATATCGCATTTATAACAGCATGGTATTTCTTTCTGGCGATTGGCCAGAGGATGAACCGTGCTGTTTTTTCTTTTCCAGAAAAATCCATTGACAGCAGAACCGGCCAAATGCTTACCAGCACAGAACTTCGTTTTCCAAGTCAGTTTCAGAAAGCATTGGAACACTATGCCGGGTTCGGCGAGATGTATCAGGAAGAAGAGAGCACGGCAGTGCCGGGGCTTTCCTACACTAGACTAGGGGATTCCTACTCTCGGCAGATGGTGCCCCAGGGCATCTGCATCGCGGGAGATTATATGCTGATCACAGCTTATGATTATGGGAGAACGCACAATTCCGTCATTTATGTGTTATCCAATCGGGATGCCCAAAATCGCAGACTCCTGACCACCATAGAACTGCCGGATCAGAACCATGTGGGCGGCATTGCCTTTGACGGGGAGTTCATATGGATCGCCAAGAGCACCACCGGATACTTAAGCGCATTATCCTATGACAATATCCGCAGAGCCGTGCGCTCCGGCGGGGACAGTTATGTGCCGGAAGCGTATGATGAACAGCTTTACTGCGGTATGACAGCGTCCTTTGTGGAATATTATGCGGGCAGATTGTGGGTGGGAACCTTCCGCTCCGGAATCGGTGAAAAAGGAACGTTAGCTTGTTATCACCTGGTGGAGAATCAGGGAAAGAAAGAACTTCAGCGGGAAAATACAATGAGAATCCCTGCCTGCGCCCAGGGAATTACATTCCTGGAAAAGGCGGGAAAGGTATACATGGTACTGACGGCCTCCCGGGGAAGATATTGGGATTCCACTGTATATCTGTACGAAACGGTCATTGAGGAGAATTCGGTCAACCTGTTACGCAAAGGTTACTACTGCTTTCCGCCCATGGCAGAAGAACTTACCAGTGACGGCACGAATACGTACTTCCTGTTTGAATCCGCCGCCACCAGCTACAGTACCGTAAGATACCAAAAATGTGCCTATCCGGTGGATCGCATATGCGCAATCTCTAATGAAAAATTGTTTGCCGGATTGTTGACAAAGTAGTCTCAGAAAAAGGATATACCCATACTTGTCGGTAAAGTATAGGCATATCCTTTGTTTTCTATCTCATGCCGGCATCGTAGGGCACCCCTTCCGCCTTCGGCGCCCGGGAATGCTGCGAGGTAAAGGCCAGCACCACCAGCGAGATGATATAGGGCAGCATGTTGTACACTGTTCCTGGAATGTGCAGCGCCACCAGCAGATCAAAGCCGCTGTAGGTGTTGGCCAGCGCCCGGAAGAGTCCGAAGAGCAGGGCTGCCAGGGCGATTCGGTGCGGCTTCCACTGACCGAAGATCATGACCGCCAGGGACAGGAAGCCGAACCCGGCTACGCCGTTCTCGAATTTCCACTCGCTGACGCCGGCGGTGATGTACACAATGCCGCCGAGACCTCCCAGCATGCCGGAGATCAGCACGCCGGCATACCGCATTTTGTAGACATGGATGCCTACAGAATCCGCCGCCTGGGGATGTTCTCCGCAGGCCATGAGCCGCAGACCGAACCGGGTGCGGTACAGTGTCAGATAAGAAATCAGAAGTGCAAGGACAGCCACCAGCATGAACCAGTTGAACTCAAAGCCCCCGATGTTGATCAGGAAGGCTTTTTTGGCGTCTATGTACTGGACGGCTGAGGAGACATTGCCGGGATCCTCCGCCGTATTGATGGCTTTCACAATAACCGTTGCGGCAGCCATGCCAAGGAGGTTCATAGCGGTGCCCACCAGGGTTTGGTCGGCCTTGAAGTTGATAGCGGCCACCGCAAGCAGCAGGGAGTACAGAGTGCCCAGCAGGATGCTGGCAAGGACTACCGCCAGAAAGATAAGAGCGGCAGACGTGTCAAACGGCAGATATTTCATCGTCAGAGCACCGCCCAGGGCGCCCATGACCATAATGCCCTCCAGGCCGATGTTGATGACGCCGCTGTGCTCGGAAAAGCAGCCGCCCAGGGCTACCAGGAGCAGCACGGAAGCAAAGATCAGAGTATATTGAACTAGCAGCATTAGGCTTCGCCTCCTTTCTTTGGAAGAAGAATCTTGTTTTTCCGCTCCGTTCTTCTCATCAGCCGGTTGTTAATCACGTGCTTCAGGAAGAATGTAAAACCGCAGAGATAGATGATAATGGCGGAGATCAGATCAGAGATCTGCGCGCTGTACATGGATTTGTCCACGTAGGCGCCGCCGCTTGTAATATGCTGGATGAAGTAGGAGGAGAAAATCGCTCCGATGGGATTTAAGCTCCCGAGGAAGGAAGCTGCGATCCCGTTAAAGCCCATGCCAGGAATACTGGACTGGGAGCACATCCACTGCTCGATTCCGCTTAGATACAGGAAGGAAGCGCCGAGCCCCGCGAGGGCGCCGGACAGGGCCATAGTCAGGATGAGATTCCTTTTTTCCCGCATACCGCAGTATCTTGCCGCGTCCCGGTTGAGGCCGGTGGCCTTGATCTCGTAGCCGAATTTTGTTTTTCCCAGAACGATCCAGATGAAAATCGCGATCAGAACCGACAGGGGTACAGCCAGAGTGACATACTGATTGTTGAAGAAAAGCCTGGGAAGTCCCAAGGCGGGAAGCAGTGCACTGTGGTTGCTGCTCTGCAGCGCGACGGTATAAGGGCTTGCACCTTCCTTGAAACGGGTCAGCAGCATGTTCACCAGATACAGTCCGATCCAGTTGAGCATGATGCCGGAGATGACCTCGTTGACGTTGCGGTAAGCCTTTAAAATACCGGAGACGGCTCCCCACAGCGCGCCGGCTGCCATGGCTCCCAGCATGCATAGATACCAGGGAAGCCCAAGGCCGAGAGCCAGGGAAAGACATGCACCTGCACCTACCACGTACTGTCCGGCGGCGCCGATGTTAAAGAGCCCTGCTTTGAAGGCAAAGAGGACAGAAAGGGAGCACATCAGGAGGGGGGCGGCTTTCACCAGGGTGCTGCCTAAGTATTTCATGGCTGCCGGTCGGCTGGGATAGTAGAAAAAGTTTTTTACAATGGTGGTGATGGCGGTCCATGCCCCTGCGGGATTGATGATCAGGAGTACAACATAGCCCAGTGCCAGCCCCAGAAAGATGCAGAGCAGAGACACCAGCAGGGACTGCAGGGCATTAGTTGATGTCTTCTTCATATTCTGTTACCTCCTTTCTTCGCTTCGCACCTGCCATATACAATCCTAATTCTTCGACAGTGACTGTTTTCGGATCAAACTCACCCACGATCTCACCCTCGTACATGACAAGGATTCGGTCGGACACGTTTAAAACCTCGTCCAGCTCCAGGCTTATGAGCAGTACGCCCTTGCCGGAATCACGTTGGGCCACCAGTTGTCTGTGGATGTATTCAATGGCTCCCACGTCAAGGCCACGGGTGGGCTGTACCGCAACTAACAGCTCGGGATTCTTGTCGATTTCCCGGGCGATGATTGCTTTTTGCTGGTTGCCGCCGGACATGGAGCGGGCGATGGTTACCGGTCCCTGGCCGGAGCGCACATCGTATTGAGTGATGAGCCGATTGGCATAGCTGCGGATTTCTTTCCGTTTTAGAAAACCGGCTCTGCTGGTAAAGCGGGGCTCAAAATAGCGCTGCAGCACCATGTTGTCCTCCAGGGTATAGTCCAGGATCAGGCCGTGCTTGTGGCGATCCTCGGGAATATGGCTCATGCCAAGGAGAGAACGCCTGCGAATGGAGGCGTGGGTGATATCTGCTCCACAGAGGGTGACGGTGCCTTCCTTCAGAGGCTCCAGACCGGTGAGCCCCTGGACGAACTCTGTCTGCCCATTGCCGTCGATACCTGCGATACACAAGATCTCTCCCCGGTGAACCTGCAGGGAGACCTGTCGGACCGCATTATTTTTGTGCTGTCTTGAGGATACGGTCATGTGGTTAATCTCAAGAACCACATCGCCCGGCGCAGTTTCTTTTTTCTCTACCGCGAAGGTGATGTCTCTGCCCACCATCATGGCGGACAGCTTTTCCGGGGAGGTGTCCCTGGTATTCACCGTTCCCACATATTTTCCTTTTCGTAAGACGGTGCAGCGGTCGGAGACGGCCATGATCTCAGAGAGCTTGTGGGAGATGAAAAGGATGCTTTTGCCTTCGGCGGCAAGATTGCGCATAATCTGCATCAGCTCCTGGATCTCCTGGGGCGTCAGGACGGCAGTGGGCTCATCGAAGATGAGGATCTCGTTGTCC
>CABQGZ010000127.1 GCA_902463835.1 uncultured Lachnospiraceae bacterium | reverse complement strand
GAAACGTAGCGATTGGGATACAAAGCTTTGAGGAAATTATAAAGAATAATTGTTTTTACGTGGACAAAACATCATTTATCAAGGAATGGTGGGAAAGTATGGACGCGGTAACCCTGATAACCCGTCCGCGCCGGTTTGGAAAGACACTGACCATGAGTATGGTGGAGCAGTTTTTCTCTTTGAATTATGCCGGGCGGGGAGACTTATTTGAAGGGTTATCCATCTGGCAGGAGGAAAAGTACAGAGGACTGCAGGGAACATGGCCGGTGATCAGCCTGTCCTTTGCAAATCTAAAGGAAAGCGACTATGGGATGACCAGAAGAAAAATATGCCAGATGTTGGCTGAGTTATACGCAGATCATTCGTTTTTATTGACCAGCAATGTTATGGAAGAGGCAGACAGAGATTTCTTCCGCAGGGTAACAGTAGATATGGGAGATGTGGAGGCAACATTGGCAATTCATAATCTTGCGAAATATCTGTGTCGGTATTATGGTAAGAAGGTCATCATTCTTCTGGACGAGTATGATACACCCATGCAGGAGGCATATGTGGATGGATATTGGGAAGAGATGGTGGGATTTACCAGAAACCTGTTTAATTCTACCTTTAAGACCAATCCATGGCTGGAGCGAGGGATCATGACCGGAATAACAAGGGTGAGCAAGGAATCTATTTTTTCGGATCTGAACAATTTGGAGGTGGTGACTACCACATCCGATAAGTATGCGACTTCTTTTGGCTTTACAGAAGAAGAAGTGTTTGCGGCACTGGAAGAATGTGATCTCTCCGAAGAAAAGGAAGAAGCGAAACGGTGGTATGACGGTTTTATTTTTGGAAAACACAGAGATATTTACAATCCATGGTCGATTTTAAATTTTATAGATAAAGGAGATTATGGCACCTATTGGGCGAACACCAGCTCCAACAGCCTTGTTGGAAAGCTCATCCGCGAAGGAGATTTTGAAATAAAGACAACCATGGAGGATCTGCTGAACGGGAAGATATTCCAGACACAGATAGACGAACAGATTGTTTTTGGTCAGCTGGAGAACAGGAGCAGCGCAATCTGGAGCCTGCTTCTGACCAGCGGATATCTGAAGGTAGTAAGCTATGAACTGGATCCCCGAAGAGGGAAACCGGAATATGAGCTGGCCTTGACCAACATGGAGGTTCGCCTCATGTTTGAGGATATGATCGAGGGCTGGTTCTCCGATTATACCTCGGCATACAATCAGTTCATTAAGGCACTGCTCCTCTTTGATGTGAAGGCCATGAACCATTACATGAACCGTGTGGCACTTGAGACCTTCAGCTTCTTTGACGCCGGGAATCAGCCTTCGGAATATACGGAGCCGGAACGCTTTTATCACGGTTTTGTACTGGGCCTGCTGGTGGATCTGCGGGATCGGTACGCCGTCACCTCCAACCGGGAGAGCGGGTTTGGGCGGTATGATGTGGTGTTGGAGCCCATAAATAAAGAGGATCCGGCCTATATCCTGGAATTCAAGGTGCACGATCCGGAGGACGAGAAGAACCTGGCGGATACAGTGGCTTCCGCGCTTGCACAGATCGAGGAAAAAGGGTATGCGGCATCACTTCTGGCAAAGGGGATTGCGGCAGAGAGAATCAAAAGCTATGGGTTTGCATTTGAAGGAAAAAAGGTATTGATTGGATAGAATATCCCAGCAGCCTGCCTGGCAGGCTGCCTGTTAAAAATCACCGCCCTTTACTTTTTGAGAGATTCGGGTTATAATGTACGAACAGGGCAGGCGTGAAGCGAACCCGGGAGACCAAAGGTTTCTCGGGTCTTGGCCTGTAGAAAATCAAGCATTCAGCCCATACCATTCGCAATAACGCTTGTTATATCCGCTAAGGCTGAACTGTATAAAGACATCCCCCATCACCAGGAGGCAACACATGAAATCGAAAATAAAGCTCAAAGGCCAGCTGAGGAATTATATGTACTGGCCGCTGCTTCTTACCATACTGCTAGTCATCATGAACATTCCGGCCTATTTCATCCATATCAAGATGGGCCTTCTGTTCTCCGCTTTTGTGGTACTCTATTTTCTGGTCGTACTGATTGCCTACCGCTTTAACAAGCCGGTGATCTTAAACGAGCTGATCAGCTTTGCCACCCAGTATGGCACGGTGCAGAAGCGTCTGCTGGATGAATTCGAGGTGGCTTACGCGCTGTTGGATTACAACGGCAAGATTCTGTGGGTGAATAAAAAGTTTGTGCAGATGACCGGAAAGGAAAAGAATTACCACAAGTCTATCACCAGCATCTTTCCCAGCCTGACCAGAGAGGTCATCCGCCAGGATCAGGAACTGATCGAGCAGGAGCTGACCTGGGAGGATCGCTGTTACCGTGCCAGCATGAGCAAGCTGTACTTTGACACTGTGACGGATAACAATACCATGATTGAATTGGAAGAGAATGAGCAGTTTCTGACAGTGCTGTATCTGTTTGACGAGACAAAGCTGCACCAGTACATCACCGAGAACCGGGAGCAGAAGCTGATCTGTGGTCTTGTGTACATCGATAACTATGACGAGGCGCTCAAGAGTATTGAAGAGGTGAAGCGTTCCCTGCTGGTGGCGCTGGTAGACCGGAAGGTAAACAAGTATTTTGCAGAGCGGGACGGGATCATCCGGAAGCTCGAGAAGGACAAATACTTTATCATATTCCGCCAGAAATTCCTGGATGATTTTATCGCAGACAAGTTCAGCGTGATTGAGGAAGTCAAGACCATCAAGGTGGGAAATGAGATGGCTGTGACGTTAAGTATTGGTCTTGGAATCGGTGGGAACAGTTATAATCAGAATTATGAGTACTCCCGTATGGCCATCGATCTTGCCCTGGGCCGGGGCGGTGATCAGGTGGTGATCAAGGACGGCGAGAAGATCTCTTACTATGGCGGGAAGACACGTCAGGTGGAGAAAATGACACGTGTGAAAGCGCGTGTGAAGGCCCACGCGCTGCGGGAGATCATTGAGAGCAGGGAGCGGGTATTCGTCATGGGTCACAGCATCAGCGATGTGGACTCCTTTGGCGCGGCCATCGGCGTTTACTGTGCAGCCCGGGTGCTTGGCAAGCGGGCGCATATTGTTATCGACGAGGTGACATCCTCCCTGCGGCCCTTAAAGGAGCAGTTTACAGAGGAAAAAGGCTATCCGGCAGATATGTTCATTGAGGGTGGAACTGCCATGGAGATGGTGGACAGCAATGCGGTAGTCATGGTTGTGGATGTGAACCGGCCAGGCTATACCGAGTGCCCGCAGCTTTTGAACCGGGCTAAAACCATTGTGGTATTCGACCATCACAGGCAGAGCAGCGATGTGATTGACAACGCCGTGCTGTCGTATATTGAGACGTATGCCTCCTCCACCTGCGAGATGATAGCCGAGGTGCTGCAGTATTTTTCCGAAAATATTCACCTGTCGCCCCAGGAGGCGGATTGCATTTACGCCGGTATCCTGATCGACACGGATAACTTTAATACGAAGACAGGGGTACGTACCTTCGAGGCAGCCGCCTATCTGAGAAGATGCGGCGCGGAGGTGACCAGGGTCCGGAAGCTTCTTCGGGATGACATGGGAGCCTTTAAGGCCCGTGCTGAGGTGGTGCGCCACGCCCAGGTGTATCAGGGCGCATTTGCCATCTCTGTCTGCCCCGGCGACGGCATTGAGAGTCCTACGATCGTGGGCGCTCAGGCGGCCAATGAGCTATTGAATATTGTGGGCATCAAGGCCTCTTTTGTGTTGACGGAGTACAACGGGAAGATCTATATCAGTTCCCGGTCCATCGACGAGATCAACGTGCAGCTGATCATGGAGAGAATGGGCGGGGGCGGCCACCTGAATGTGGCGGGCGCCCAGCTTCGGGATTGCTCTATGGAGGAAGCGGTCATCATACTGAAAAATACATTAGACCAGATGTTGGAAGAAGGAGAGATTGAACTATGAAAATCATTTTATTGCAGGATGTAAAGTCTTTGGGAAAAAAGGGAGAGATCGTAACCGTCAGCGACGGCTATGCCAGGAATATGATCTTGCCTAAGAAGCTGGGCGTGGAAGCCAACAGTAAGAATATGAATGATTTAAGACTTCAGAATCAGCATGCCGAGAAGGTGGCCCAGGAGAATTATGAGGCGGCCAAAAAGCTGGCGGAGGAGATTGCGGACAAGCAGGTGCAGGTGAAGATCAAAGCCGGCGAAGGCGGCAGAATCTTCGGATCCGTTTCCACCAAGGAGATCTCGGCGGCAGCCAAAGAGCAGCTGGATCTGGAGCTGGACAAGAAGAAAATGCAGCTGCCGGAGGCCATCAAGTCTCTGGGGGTTCATGAGGTGCCCATCAAGCTGCACCCCAAGGTGACAACTACTCTGAAAGTAAAGGTAGTGGAGGAGTAGACAGGAGGAAATCCGGATGGAAGAAGCGCTTATCAAGCGGATCATGCCTCACAGCCTGGAGGCGGAGCAGTCCGTTATCGGTGCTATGATCATGGATCGGGAGGCGATTGTTGTCGCCTCCGAATCCGTTACAAAAGAAGATTTTTATCAGCAGTCCTACGGCGTGCTGTTCGAGTCCATGGTGGAGCTCTACAATGAAGGCAAGCCGGTGGACGTGGTGACGCTGCAGGATCGTCTGCGGGAGAAGGACGTACCTCCGGAGGTCAGCAGTATGGAGTTCGTGTCGGGGCTGCTCATGGCTGTGCCGGCTTCTGCCAATGTAAAATATTATGCCAATATCGTGGCTGAGAAGGCCGTGCTGCGCCGCCTGATCAAGGTGAATGAGGAGATTGCCAATCAGTGTTATCTTGGAAAAGAGAATACGGAGACGATTCTGGCGGACACGGAAAAACAGATCTTTGGACTGCTGCAGAGCAGGGGTGGCGGTGATTATGTGCCCATCAAGCAGGTGGTCATCAACACCCTGGAAAAGATTGAGCTGGCGGCAAAGACCCAGGGCAATGTCACTGGTATTGCCACGGGCTTTCTGGATCTGGATTACAAGACAGCAGGTCTGCAGCCCTCGGATCTGATCCTGATCGGCGCCCGTCCCGCCATGGGAAAGAGTGCCTTTGCCCTGAATATCGCCTATCAGGCAGCCATTGTCAATCACCAGTGCACGGCATTTTTCGCATTGGAAATGTCAAAGGAACAGCTGGTGAACCGTCTGTTGGCCATGGAGTCCCGGGTGGACGCCCAGCTGCTGCGTTCCGGTAACCTGGCGGACTCTGATTGGGAGAAGCTGATCGAGGCGGCAGGCACCATCGGCCGGTCCAAGCTAATCATCGATGACACTCCGGGCATCACCATTGCGGAGCTGCGTTCCAAGTGCCGCAAGTTCAAGCTGGAGCATGACCTGAAGCTGATCATCATTGACTACCTGCAGCTGATGAGCGCCAACGGCCGTGTGGAATCACGTCAGCAGGAGGTCTCGGAGATCTCCCGGTCTCTGAAAGGCCTTGCCCGTGAGCTGAATGTACCGGTGGTGGCCCTCTCCCAGCTGAGCCGTCAGCTGGAGGCTCGTCCGGACAAACGCCCAATGATGTCCGACCTGCGTGAGTCAGGCGCCATTGAGCAGGATGCGGACGTGGTAATGTTCCTCTACCGTGACGACTACTATAACAAGGATTCACCGGACAAGGGAATCTCCGAGGTTATTATCGGCAAGCAGCGCGGAGGCTCTACCGGCACGGTCAATCTGGTATGGCTGCCCCAGTATCAGAGGTTTGCCAATATGGAGAAAAATTAAATTGTCAGGCGAATGCTGTAAAATCATACGGATACCTTCCGACAAAGGAGGGTATCTGTTTTTTTATGTCACTATTTCACGATGAAAAAAGATTGTATCCTGGTATAAGAATGGTATAAAATAAATAGGAGCTGAATGAACAGCAGTGACAACAGAAGGATAGGAGGTAATGATGTGGAAGGAACACGCTATATGATCTCAGATGCAGCCAGTCTGGTCAATGTAGAATCACATGTATTACGTTACTGGGAAGAGGAATTGGAGCTGGATATCCCGAGAAACGAGATGGGACACCGATATTATACAGATGATAATCTAAGAGAATTCTTACGGATAAAGGAGTGGAAGGAGCAGGGCTATCAACTGAAGGCAATCCGCATGCTGGTGCAGGAGGAAAGGACAAAGACAATGGCAGGAACGAGGAATGCTGCGAACCAACTGGTGTCAGGCGATACCATACATAAGGAGGACGGGGTCAGTGACGCCGCAAAAAATACCATCAAGATGGAGCAGTTCCAGACCATCATGACCTCCATTGTACGCAATGCCCTGGAGGATAACAACCAGGCGCTGGGCAAAGAGGTGGGCTATCAGGTAGGGGACAAGGTCATCAAGGAGATGAACTATCTCATGCGGGTTCAGGATGAGGCGGAGGAGGAGCGGTTCCGCAAGCTGGATGCAGCTCTTCGCGCCCATGGAAAGGGCCGGAAGATAAAAGCGGACAAGCCTGCAAAAGCCGGACGGTTCGCGAAAAAGGAGAAGAAGCTGAATCCCAATATGGGGATCTGATGCATAAAAAAGAGAGCTGGCCAGCTCTCTTTTTTATCACCTTTCTTACGAAAGTTCTTATTCAGCATCAATAGCGCCTACTGGACATGCACCAGCGCAGGTTCCGCAATCAACACAGGTATCCGGATTGATCTCGTACTTTCCATCTCCTGCAGAGATAGCGCCTACGGGACATTCGCCTTCGCAGGTTCCGCAGCTTACGCAAGAATCAGAAATAACATATGCCATTTTTGTGTCCTCCTTATAAAATATTTCGAAATATTTAAGCTATGTAGTTGTTAGCTCTGAACCTATTTTAATACAAAAACGGCGGGATTACAAGTATATTTTCAAATACATTTGCTGGGAGTTTCTTACAGGGGGGAGCGCGGCAAAGGGTCGCCCCTGGGAAAGGGTATACCCGTTCCCAGGGGTTACGTTGGCAGCAGTCCTGTAAATGGAAACTCCTACGGGTTGGTTAAGAGACAGCAGCAATAATTTTTAGAAAGTCATTGCATTATGGGGACAATCGTATTATAATTAGTCTCATGCAACTGAAAATGAATAGGAGGTAGATACAATGGCACAGGTTACGAAGAGCACCATGATTGGTGAATTGCTTATGATTGATGAGAATGTGGCGCCGATTTTACTTGAGATTGGAATGCATTGCTTAGGATGCCCCTCTTCCCAGATGGAGACCATCGAGGAAGCAGCTATGGTGCATGGCATTGATCCGGATGCGCTGGTGAATAAGATCAACGATTTTTTGGCAAAATAATTGTAAAATAGAAAAGCTGTGTTTGGAAGACTTATGTCAACCATACACAGCTTTTTGTATGTCTCTACAGCTCCGCCAACACCTGCAAAGCATTGCTGTCTAAAAGCTTCTCGTAGTGCTCCTCAAAATAGGCCTGGACAGAAGCGGTGTATTTCTCCTGCTTTGCATACTCGGAAAGAATGTTGCAGACTTTATTGAATTCTTCTGGTGAATGTTGGCTCTTGCTGATGACTAAATAGTATTTCCTGGTGGTAATATTCTTGTACAGTACATTGCAGCCGTTGTAGAAGCCCTTTAACACATGGGCAAGGCGGCTGACCTCGTCCAGCTGGTTGAATACAAAGAGCTTGGTGATATCTACGATGACGGGATCTTCGTTCTCAGCTGGGGGAAGGGTATGGCCTGCGGCTGTCCTGGAAGCAGCGTTGGCGGTCTTGGAACGACCAGGGTCTGATTTCTCATGAGCTTCCTGCAGCTTCTTGAAGAAATCCAGGATATCATCGGCGCCCAGGGTATCAAATGGGGAGCCGGAATCAGGTAGTCTTGCGCCCTCACCGTAGGCTCCGTCTTCTGCACCGCCCTGTGAGAACTGTGAAAAACGTGTATCCAGCTCCTCCGGGTATTCTACTTTGGTGATAATCAATATAATGGTGTCCGCTGACAGGGGAATCGCTTCGATCATGAGGGGGATATCCTCCGCCTCAAAACCACATTCGTAAGCTGCCTGCTGCATCATCTCGCGGAACAGGGATTTTGCCTTTTCTGTTCCGTAGGCCAGCTCGCTCAGCTTCATCTGACGATCTGCCAGATCTTCCCGGGTCAAAGTACAGCGGATCTGATTTTCGCTTACTTTTTCTATCTTCATATGGTCACTTCCTTTTTCAAGGTCTGCATAAATTACATTCTTTGAGTACACAAAGTATAAACAAAATCCAGTG
>CABQGZ010000126.1 GCA_902463835.1 uncultured Lachnospiraceae bacterium | reverse complement strand
ATAGTAATATGATAGTGCAAAAGCACAGTACCATATTACCAATTTACCAGAATAAAGTCAAGGCGGAATTTCAGAAAATTCGCATACCGTCAAGAAATCATAATCACTGGTTATAAGGTTCATAAAAAAGAAAAATAATATTTCCAGTTGAAATCTCCTGTCAAATATAGTAGTATAGGTACTAATAGACTTTACCGCATACAGTTGTATTCGTACAACAGACAGTAAAAGCCAAAGAAAAGTCAGAGAAATGAAGGGAAGAATCCATATGAATTATCGTATCGGCGTAATCTCCGGCGACGGAATTGGTCCGGAGATTGTCAGAGAAGCAAAAAAAGTATTAGATAAAGTAGCAGCCGTCTACGGCCATACATTTCAATATGAAGAGATCTTAATGGGAGGCGTGTCCATCGACGCCTGCGGCGTTCCACTCACGGACGAGGCTATCGAAGCGGCCAAGGCTTCCGACGCTGTTCTGATGGGGTCCATCGGCGGAGACACCACAACCTCACCCTGGTATCAGCTTCCTCCAAACCTAAGACCGGAAGCAGGACTCTTAAAGATCCGCAAGGAACTGAAGCTGTTCGCAAATTTACGGCCGGCGTACCTCTATGAGGAGCTGAAGGAAGCCTGCCCCCTCAGGGATGAAATCATCGGAGAAGGCTTCGATATGCTCATCATGCGGGAACTGACCGGCGGACTGTACTTCGGAGACCGCCAGACAAGAGAGGTGGACGGCGTCATGACCGCCACGGACACCCTCACCTACAACGAAAACGAGATTCGCAGAATCGCCGTCAAAGGCTTTGACATAGCCAGAAAGCGCAGAAATAAAGTCACCAGCGTGGATAAGGCAAACGTGCTGGATTCCTCCCGCCTGTGGCGTAAAATCGTAGAAGAAGTGGCAAAGGACTATCCGGACGTTACATACGAGCACATGCTGGTGGATAACTGTGCTATGCAGCTGGTAAAGGATCCCGGCCAGTTCGATGTGATCTTAACCGAGAACATGTTCGGAGATATCCTGTCCGACGAAGCCAGCATGGTGACTGGTTCCATCGGCATGCTGTCCTCCGCCAGCCTCAACGACACAAAATTCGGCCTGTACGAGCCCAGCCACGGCTCCGCCCCGGACATCGCCGGAAAAGACATCGCCAACCCCATTGCCACCATCCTAAGCGCAGCCATGCTGCTCCGCTACTCCCTGGATCTTGACAAGGAAGCTGACGCTGTAGAGGCAGCAGTAAAGCAAGTCCTGAAGGATGGCTACCGCACCGGCGATATCTATTCAGAAGGAACCCAAAAAGTAGGCTGCACCCAGATGGGCAATTTAATCAGCGAAAGAATACTGTTTTAAGGAGTGATCAATATGAGAAGCGACAACGTAACAAAAGGCATACAACAGGCTCCCCACCGAAGCCTTTTCAACGCATTAGGCTACACCAAAGAAGAGCTGGATAAACCACTGATCGGTATCGTCAGCTCCCACAATGAGATCGTCCCAGGCCATATGAACCTGGATAAAATCGTAGAAGCCGTAAAGCTGGGCGTGGCCATGGCTGGCGGAACCCCCATCGTGTTTCCGGCCATCGCAGTCTGCGACGGCATCGCCATGGGACACACTGGAATGAAATACTCTCTGGTGACCAGGGATCTGATCTGTGACTCCACGGAATGTATGGCTCTTGCCCATCAGTTTGACGCCCTTGTGATGGTGCCAAACTGTGACAAGAATGTGCCGGGACTTCTGATGGCGGCAGCGAGACTGAACATCCCCACGATCTTCGTCAGCGGCGGCCCCATGCTGGCCGGCCATGTGAAGGGACAGAAGCGGAGCCTCTCCTCCATGTTCGAGGCGGTAGGCGCATACGCAGCCGGAACAATGACCGAGGAGGACGTGACCGAATTCGAGAATAAGGTCTGCCCCACCTGCGGATCCTGCTCCGGCATGTACACGGCCAACTCTATGAACTGCCTGACGGAAGCCATCGGTATGGGACTTAAGGGCAACGGAACGATTCCGGCTGTTTATTCCGAGCGTATCAAGCTGGCGAAGCATGCGGGCATGAAGATCATGGAGCTGCTGGAGAAGAATATCCGTCCGAGAGATATCATGAATGAAAAAGCATTTATGAATGCGCTGACGGTAGATATGGCGCTGGGCTGCTCTACCAACTCTATGCTGCATCTTCCCGCCATCGCTCACGAGGCAGGGGTGGAATTGAATCTTGATATCGCTAACGAGATCAGTGCCAGAACACCGAACCTGTGCCATTTGGCGCCGGCAGGCCCCACCTACATGGAGGACTTAAACGAAGCGGGCGGCGTCTATGCAGTCATGAATGAATTGAATAAAAAAGGATTGTTATATACCGATCTGATCACAGTAACCGGAAAGACGCTGGCCGAGAATATCGAAGGCTGTGTCAACAGGAATCCGGAGGTGATCCGTCCCATTGAGAACCCCTATAGCGAGACCGGCGGAATCGCGGTGTTGAAAGGCAATCTTGCACCTGATTCCGGGGTGGTAAAGCGCTCCGCAGTGGTGCCGGAGATGATGGTACACGAAGGACCGGCCAGGGTGTTTGACTGCGAGGAGGACGCTATCGAAGCCATCAAGAGCGGCAGGATCGTGGCAGGTGATGTGGTGGTGATCCGCTATGAAGGCCCCAAGGGCGGTCCTGGTATGCGTGAGATGCTCAACCCTACCTCCGCCATCGCTGGCATGGGCTTAGGCTCCTCTGTGGCACTGATCACAGACGGACGTTTCTCCGGCGCAAGCCGCGGAGCATCCATCGGTCATGTGTCTCCGGAAGCAGCGGTAGGAGGCCCCATCGCCCTGGTAGAGGAAGGCGATATCATCAAGATCAATATCCCGGAGAATACCTTACAGGTAGATATCTCCGATGAAGAGATGGCGGCCAGAAGAGCAAAATGGCAGCCTAGAGAGCCGAAGATCACCAGCGGCTATCTGGCAAGGTATGCGAATCTTGTAACCTCCGGCAACACAGGCGCTATACTAAAGAATAGATTGTAAGCATAAGGAGCCTGTCAGGCGGTATCTTTTGTCCGACAGGAGCTAGAATGACCAGAAATACAACATAGAAAAGAGGATTTATACGATGCAGTTAACAGGGGCAGAAATCGTAATCGAATGCTTGAAAGAGCAGGGCGTGGATACTGTCTTTGGGTATCCAGGCGGAGCTATTTTAAATGTATATGATGCGCTCTATAAGCATAGGAATGAGATAAAGCATGTGCTGACCTCCCACGAGCAGGGGGCATCCCATGCGGCAGACGGTTATGCCCGTTCCACCGGAAGGGTGGGGGTGTGCTTTGCTACCTCCGGTCCAGGGGCAACCAACCTGGTGACGGGAATCGCAACGGCCTACATGGATTCTGTGCCCATGGTAGCCATCACCTGTAATGTAGGCGTGAGCCTTCTTGGCAAGGACAGCTTCCAGGAGATTGACATCGCCGGAATTACAACGCCCATAACAAAACACAATTTTATTGTAAAGGACGTAACAAAGCTGGCGGACACCATACGCAGAGCCTTCCAGATTGCCCGAAAGGGCAGACCAGGCCCTGTGCTTGTGGATATTCCAAAGGATGTGACTGCCAACAAGGCAGAGTTTGAGCCCATGCCGGTAGAAATGGTGGGGCGGTATACCGATACCATCACGGAGGAGGATCTCGCCGCAGCACTTTCCATGATACAGAAGGCGAAGAAGCCCTACATCTTCGTGGGCGGCGGTGCAGTGATCTCGGAGGCCAGTGAAGAGTTGATGGAGTTCGCCCAGAAGGTGCAGGCTCCCGTGTGCGATACTCTGATGGGAAAAGGAGCCTTCGACGGCGGACACCGGCTTTATACAGGTATGCTTGGCATGCACGGCACCAAGACGTCAAACCTGGGCGTCAGCGAGTGTGACCTTTTGATCGCTATCGGTACACGTTTTTCCGACCGTGTCATTGGAAATGCAAGAAAATTTGCCAAAGGAGCGAAGATTCTTCAGCTGGATATTGATCCTGCGGAGGTCAATAAGAATATCGTTGTGACCGCCAGTGTCATCGGGGATGTGAAGGAGATTCTGACGCGTCTGAACCAGCGTCTGAATCAGCTGGAGCATGAGGAGTGGATCGCCCATATTCTGGAATACAAGGAGCGATATCCGCTGCGATATCCCGAAGAAGGCTTAAGCGGCCCCTACATCATTGAGGAAATCTATCGGATGACTGGCGGAGACGCTGTGATGGTCACCGAGGTGGGGCAGCACCAGATGTGGTCGGCCCAGTACTATAAGTACAAAAAGCCCAGAACCCTGATCACATCCGGCGGTTTGGGTACCATGGGCTACGGCCTGGGAGCCGCCATCGGAGCACAGATGGCCAATCCGGATAAGCAGGTTATCAATGTGGCCGGAGACGGATGCTTCCGCATGAACATGAATGAAGTCGCCACAGCTGTGCGGCAGAAGCTGCCGCTGATCGAAGTGGTAATGAACAATCATGTGCTTGGCATGGTGCGCCAGTGGCAGACATTATTCTACAAGCAGCACTATTCCGCAACTGTCCTTGACGACGGCGTGGATTTTGTGAAGCTGGCCGAGGCCATGGGAGCCACGGGATACCGTGTCACCACCCGGGAAGAATTCCAGGAGGCCTTTGCCAAAGCTCTAGAGAGCAAGATGCCGGTACTCCTTGACTGTATCATCGATTGCGATGATAAGGTGTGGCCCATGGTGGCTCCCGGCGCAGCCATCAGTGAAGTGTTTGATGAAGAAGATATGAAATAACCCCTTATTTTTATAAAATAGTTAGCAGCCTGCAATAGCAGGTTCATCATGCGATTCGTTTTGGAGTATAAAAACGGGCGTATATAAAAAGAAAAGTAAAATAGAAAGAGAAACAGGAGGAAAGAAGCATGAGCAGAGTTTATAATTTTTCAGCAGGCCCAGCGGTGTTACCGGAGGAGGTTTTGCGGGAAGCAGCAGACGAGATGATGGATTACAGAGGAACCGGAATGTCTGTTATGGAGATGAGTCATCGATCCAAGGCATACGATACCATCATCAAAGAAGCGGAGGCAGATCTTCGGAATCTGATGAATATTCCGGATAACTACAAGGTGCTGTTTTTACAGGGAGGAGCTTCCCAGCAGTTCGCGATGATCCCCATGAACCTGATGAAGAACGGAGTGGCAGATTACATCGTGACAGGCCAGTGGGCCAAGAAAGCATTCCAGGAGGCAAAGATCTACGGAAAGGCAAACAAGATCGCATCCTCTGAGGACGAGACCTTCTCCTATATACCGGACTGCTCCGACCTGCCCATATCTGAGGATGCAGACTATGTCTATATCTGTGAGAATAACACCATCTACGGCACCAAGTTCAAGACCCTTCCCAACACCAAGGGAAAGACGCTTGTGGCGGACGTGTCCTCCTGCTTTTTGTCTGAGCCAGTGGATGTGACAAAATACGGCGTAATCTACGGCGGCGTTCAGAAGAATATCGGACCGGCTGGCGTTGTGATCGTTATCATCCGTGAGGATCTGATCACAGAGGATACCTTGCCTGGCACACCGACCATGCTCAAATACAAGATTCATGCAGACGCGGAATCCCTTTACAATACACCGCCAGCTTATGGCATCTATATCTGCGGTAAGGTATTTAAATGGCTGAAGAAAATGGGCGGCCTTGCAGTGATGAAGGAACGCAACGAGGAGAAGGCGAAGATCCTCTATGATTTCCTGGATCAGAGCGAGATGTTCAAGGGAACTGTGAGAAAAGAAGACCGCTCCCTGATGAATGTTCCTTTCGTGACCGGAAGTGACGAGCTGGATGCAAAATTCGTAAAAGAAGCAAAGGAAGCAGGTCTTGAGAACCTGAAGGGCCACCGCTCCGTGGGCGGTATGCGTGCCAGCATCTACAACGCTATGCCGAAGGAAGGCGTGGAAGCCCTGGTTGCATTTATGAAAAAATTTGAGGAGGAAAATAAATAATGTACCAGTATTATTGCTTAAATCCCATCGCAGATGTAGGATTAAACCTGTTTGATAACAATTATGAGAAGACATACACCCTGGAGGATGCCCAGGCAGTCCTTGTGAGAAGTGCGGCTATGCACGACCTTACTTTTTCCGATCAGCTTCTGGCTATCGCAAGAGCGGGCGCAGGCGTGAATAACATTCCGCTGGATCGCTGCGCGGAGGAAGGAATTGTTGTGTTCAACACTCCGGGCGCAAATGCCAACGGTGTGAAGGAGCTGGTGATTGCCGGTATGCTTTTGGCTTCCAGAGATGTAGTGGGCGGTATCCAGTGGGTGAAGTCCCAGGCCGGGGAAGCAGACATCGCCAAGATGGCGGAGAAGCAGAAAAAGGCTTACGCGGGATGTGAGATTGCAGGAAAGAAATTAGGCGTTATCGGTCTTGGAGCCATCGGCGTCAAGGTTGCCAACGCTGCAACACATCTTGGAATGGAAGTGTATGGATACGATCCTTACATCTCAGTCAATGCGGCATGGGAGCTGTCCAGAAGCATCAAGCATGCCAACACGGCGGAGGAGATCTATCAGAACTGTGATTACATCACCATTCATGTGCCCCTTATGGACGCAACGAAGAAGATGATCAACGAGGCTGCTATGGAGCAGATGAAGGACGGCGTGGTGATCCTGAATTTTGCCAGAGATCTTCTGGTGGATGAGGAAGCGATGCTGGCTGCGCTGGAGTCCGGAAAAGTGAAGAAGTATGTGACAGATTTCCCGAATCCTACCGTGGCAGGAGCTGACGGTGTGATCGTGATCCCGCACCTTGGAGCCTCCACTGAGGAATCTGAGGACAATTGCGCGATCATGGCTGTGGAAGAGGTTGTGGATTACCTGAAGAACGGAAATATCCGCAACTCTGTGAACTTCCCCAACTGTGATATGGGCGACTGCAAACAGCCCGCTCGTGTGGCCGTACTTCACCGGAATATCAAGGGACTGATCAGCAAGTACGCGGCAGTGATGGGAGATGCGGATATCAATATTTCCGATATGACCAACAAGAGCCGCGGTGATTACGCGTATTCGCTGCTGGATCTTGAGAAGGAAGTGACACCGGAAGTGGTCGAGGCTTTGAAGGCCATTGACGGGGTGCTGAAGGTTCGCGTGATTAAATAAAGCCCTGCCCCGGAAAAAGGGAATCTAGTGGAAAGACATCTTTCTGTCAAAGCAAGTCTTTGATGGAGCGATGTCTTTTTTTAATTGGCGGAAATGGAGAAATCGGGGAATATTTTTGTATTGAAAAATCCAAAATGTGGTATCATAGTGATATGCGCAAGACGACTAACCATGAGGAGGAATACAAAAATGACAGAGGCAATGGAGCGAAATATAGAAGAATACTTGGTGATGCTGGAGCAGGAGGAGCGCAGTGTGGCCACCAGGAAGCAATACGAACGGGATATCCGTTCTTTTTTTTCTTTTGCAGGGGAGGAAGCGATTACCAAGGAAGTGGTAATCCGGTATAAGGAGGAGTTGGTGGGGCGCTGCAGTCCCACCAGTGTGAATGCCAAGCTGGCGGCTATCAACGGATTTTTCTCTTTTCTTGGGAAGGCAGAGTGGCGGGTGCGGGCATTGAAGATTCAGAGAAAGGCCTTCTGTCCCAAGGAGAAGGAGCTGTCAGAGAATCAATATTGGAAGCTGGTGAATACAGCCCGGAAAAAGGGAGATATCCGCCTGGTGCTGATTCTGGAGACTCTCTGCAGCACCGGCATACGGATCTCCGAGCTTCCATTTATCACTGTGCAGGCCATACAGATGGGGGAGGCAGTCGTTCAGCTGAAGGGGAAGACCAGGACGGTTCTGATCTCCGGCAAGCTGAAGAAGTCGCTGAAGGCATACGCAAAGCGGGAGAAGATCCGGGAAGGGTCTATATTTGTGACTAAGACAGGGAAGCCCATGGATCGGAGCAATATCTGGAAGAAAATGAAGGAACTTTGTGAGGAAGCAGGAGTGGACAAGGAGAAGGTATTCCCACATAATCTGCGGCATCTGTTCGCCAGAAGCTTTTATCGGATCAACAAGGATCTTGCCAAGCTGGCTGATGTTCTGGGGCACAGTAATATCAATACCACGCGGATCTATATCATCACCTCCGGGCGAGAACATCAGGAGTGTATTGATGCCTTGGGGCTTGCGAGCTGACACGCTGAAAAGCGGCATGGCGTCGTTTGGCCGGATAGCAGCGTGTCAGCCTATCGATATGCTGAAAAAATA
>CABQGZ010000125.1 GCA_902463835.1 uncultured Lachnospiraceae bacterium | reverse complement strand
TCTTTTACCAGTGTAAGTTTTTAATCCTGCATCACTTTTTCATACAGATTATTTCCGTCCTTGTCGATCACCACGATCACAGGGAAATCCTTCACTTCAATCTCCAGTATTGCTTCCGCTCCAAGATCCTCGTAGCAGATCAGGGTAGATTTTTTGATACATTTTGATAAAAGTGCTCCGGCGCCGCCGATAGCTGCAAAGTATACGCCCTCGTTGCGGACGATGGCGTCAATCACTTCCTTTGTCCTTTTGCCTTTGCCGATCATGGCTTTCTGTCCAAGATCCATCAGGCGAGGGGCGTATTTATCCATGCGGCTTGCTGTGGTGGGACCGGCGGAACCAATGGGACGTCCTTCTCTGGCCGGGGAGGGACCCATGTAGTAGATAGTGGCATCCTTGATGTTTATGGGCAGTTCCTCGCCCCGATCCAAGGCTTCCGTCATCCGCTTGTGGGCGGCGTCCCTGGCCACGTAGATGGTTCCTGTGATATATACGTAATCACCGGCTTGAAGCTGATTTGCTACTTCTTTCGTAATTGGTGTGTGAATATGATGTTCCATAATGTATCCTCTTTTTCATTCTATCTTTCCGGTATATTTATTATATCTTTCGCACCGCATGACGGTTCACATGACAGCAGATATTGATTGCCACGGGCAGACCTGCGATATGGGTGGGGTATGTGTTGATATTGATGGCCAGAGCAGTGGTACTTCCGCCCAGCCCGCCGGGTCCGATGCCAAGACAGTTGATTTTCTCCAGCATCTCCTCTTCCAGCTCTTTCACATACGGGATGTCTGAATGGGTTCCCACCTCCCTGGTCAGGGCTTTTTTGGCCAGAATAGCGCATTTTTCAAAGGTTCCGCCGATGCCGACGCCGACCACCATGGGAGGACAGGCGTTGGGGCCCGCATCCTTCACCGCCGTGAGAATCGCATTTTTTACGCCCTCGATGCCATCCGCAGGTTTCAGCATGAACACACGGCTCATATTTTCGCTTCCAAATCCCTTTGGCGCCACTGTGATTCGGATCTCATCTCCCGGGACAATGGAATAATGGATGATAGCCGGGGTATTGTCCTTCGTATTCTCCCGAAGAATGGGATCGCCTACCACAGATTTCCGCAGATAGCCCTCCTGATAGCCCTGACGGACACCTTCATTGACGGCGTCCTCGATGAGCGCTCCCTCCACATGGACATCCTGTCCAATCTCCAGAAATACCACTGCCATTCCGGTATCCTGACAGATGGGTATCATATCCTCCCCGGCAATATTCAGATTGTCCTGGAGCTGCTTTAATATTTTCTTTCCGGTATCGGACTGCTCAGCGGATACCGCCCGGTCTAGGGCAGCACGCATATCCTCCGTCAGAAAATGATTTGCCTCTATGCACATCTCCTTGATATTTTTCGTGATTTCATCCGAAGCTATAATCCGCATCTTAGTTCTCCTTTTTCCTCTTACTGCTATTCCATTTTTTTATATTGAAATGCTCCTTATATTTCTGCAAGGTTTCATTCTGCTCTCTGGATCTCATATCCGGGAAAGCCTTCAACAGACGTTTAAAGCCAAAGTTCTTCTGCTCCAGCAGTTCTTTGTATTTTCTGGAAAGTTCCTCGTACTCCTGACGTCGCTCCGCTCTCTTCTCGCTGATGGAATCCTTCCATTCTTCCGATTTTTCCACAGCAGCGGTCACATTCTCATAGATGTTCTCCCCGATTTCATCTGAAATCCGATGGATCTTTCTGCCCATCTCCTCCAATGTCTTCAACCTCTTGTTAAACTTTAAGATGGTAGATACCGTAATCGCCAGGTCGCAAGCAAAGACCGCAAGCAGCACTGCCATAAGTATCATACCTGGAATATTCGGGAATACATGAATCACCTTATAGATCATCGGATGGATGATCTTCATGACAAAGGTGCAGGCCAGTCCCCACAGGATGGAGAACTTTAAGCAGATGTATCCACATACATTAAAAGGCTCATTAGAATAATCCCACCATTGATTGTGGAACAGCTTTTCCAATAGAAAACCGGTAATAAATTCGATTACTGTGGTAAGCACGACGGACCCTACAAAAAGAATCAGAAGATTTTCCTTCAGTGGAGTCAGCACTACTACCACCAACAATACCCCGCAGCCATACACCGGGCAGACCGGGCCATTCAAAAATCCCCGATTCACAAATCTTCCGGTGTCCAGGGCCGCATAGGAGACCTCTGTGCACCACCCGATAAATGCATAAATCAAAAATATCCAGATTACCTCATAAAATGAAATTGGCATCGTTCATCCTCCCTGTATCCTCGTTGTTATAGAAGATATCATAGCATGAAACGACGCCTTTTTCAATTTTTATGTTCATATTTTTTTCCTAATTCATCAAACGAAACTGTTTCCCCATCATTTTCTTTTTCAGCTTCCGCTATCATTTTTAAGTCCCATTCATCTGGTTCTATTTCTTCTATCATTTTTTCTTTATTCAGAGTTGTTCAACCCTCTCTTTCTATTGCTTTTCTTACATTTACAATACCACAAAACACAGAACTGTACAACTACAACTTTTTAACGAAGGATTTTTGCAACTTTACACACTTTTCCTTCGTTAAGGATTATTTTATTGATTTTTCTCTTCGCTTCCTGTCGCAAACAATCCACTCATCCAGCGTCAGCGGTGTATAGTCCGAATACATACAGAAGCAGTTGATGAGATTGCAGGGGATATTGTGCTTTCTTCCATCCCGGCCTTCCACCTGGCTCTCTCTTGTAATCTCCTGGAACTGCTCCAACAGCCGCTGATCCATAGTATCGTGGACATGGCCGTGGAGCATATATACCTTCGGATTTCCATTTTCATCCACATGGTACTGACCCTTGTAGCACATGATGGGATAGTGGCAGAGAACTACCTTCCGCTTATCGTCCTTTAACTCCTCATAAGGCTTGATCCACACGAAGCGCCCGGCATTGTACTCTTTATTTTTGAGAAAACGGTCGTGGTTGCCCTCAATGAGATAGAGCCGTCCATTTAATCTTTCCAGAAGTTCATTTGTCTCCTTGGCCTTTCCCCAGGACAAATCTCCCAGGATAACCACGTCGTCATTGTTCCGAACACGAGTATTCCACTTTTCCACCATGTAATCATTCATTTTTTCCACATTTTCGAATCCTCGTTTATCCATCTTTGTGTTCAATGCTTCATGAAAAAAATGAGAATCAGCAATATAATATCTCAATAACAATCTCCCCTTCACAATAATGAAAAATGTCTCCCACGATAATTATTCGGCCTATTTCCAACTTCGAATATGGTCCTTACATCACAGGAGACATTTTATATAATTATAAATTATTACATTTACTCTATACCAGTATTATCTACATCTGCTTCCATGGATACGTCTACTTCTTCTGTATTCTCCATTACTTCATCCATCTCCGCCTCATTCATCAGAGACTTATCCTCCCGCACCTTGGCGATGCTGGCTACGGTGATGTCCTCGTCCAGGTTAATCAGCTTCACGCCGGAGGTGATCCTACCCAGCACAGAGATTCCATCCACTTTCATACGAATGATAATACCCTCGGTGGTGATCATCATGATCTCGTTGTCGTCATTGACAGCCTTCACACCGATCACATTGCCGGTTTTCTCGGTAATCTTGTAGCATTTCACACCCTTGCCGCCACGGTTTTGAGCGGTAAATTCTTCCATTCTAGTCCGTTTTCCAAGACCCTTCTCGGAGGCGATCAACAGATATTCGCCCTGGGTATCCATCTGCATACCCACAACCTCGTCTCCGTCGGACAGATTCATACCGATCACGCCCATGGACACACGGCCGGTGCTTCGCACGTCCATCTCGTTAAAACGGATGCACATGCCGTACTTTGTTACAAGAATAATATCCTTGGTATTATCGGTTGCCTTTACCTCAATCAGTTCATCCTCTTCCCGAATACTGATGGCGGCCAGTCCAGTCTTCCGCACATTGGCGTAATCCGTGATGGGCGTCTTCTTCACAATGCCATTCTTGGTGGCCATGAAGAGATATTCCCCGTCCTTATATTCCTTGATGGGAATCACAGCGGTAATCTTCTCCCCCGGCATCAGCTGCAGGAGGTTTATGATGGCAGTTCCCCTTGCGGTACGGCCCGATTCCGGAATCTCGTAGCCCTTCATCCGGTACACCCTTCCGGTGTTGGTGAAAAACATCAGATAATGATGGGTGGTTGTCATCAGAAGCTCCTCAATGTAATCGTCATCGATGGTCTCCATGCCCTTGATGCCTCTTCCGCCCCGGTTCTGACTGCGGAAATTATCTACACTCATCCGCTTGATGTATCCAAGCTTTGTCATGGCGATGACGGTATTGCTAACCGGAATCATATCCTCCATGGAGATATCGTATTCGTCGTAGCCGATGGAGGTTCTGCGGTCATCCCCATATTTTTCAGCGATAATCATGATCTCTTCCTTGATCACGCCCAGCAGTCTCTTCTCATCTGCAAGAATTGCCTTCAACTCCGCGATCCGCTCCATCAATTCCTTGTACTCTGCTTCCAGCTTCTCCCGTTCCAAACCGGTCAGCGCCCGCAGACGCATATCTACAATAGCCTGGGCCTGGGCGTCGCTCAAAGCGAAGCGCTCCATCAAAGAAGCCTTGGCCGCAGCCACGTTGGCGCTGCTTCGAATAATCTGGATCACTTCGTCAATATTGTCAAGGGCGATGAGCAAGCCCTGCAAAATGTGGGCCCGCTCTTCCGCCTTATTCAACTCGTATCTCGTTCTTCTGGTCACCACTTCCTTCTGGTGATCCAGATAGTATCCCAGCATATCCTTCAGGTTCAGCACCCGTGGCTCATTATTCACAAGCGCCAGCATGATCACGCCGAAGGTATCCTGAAGCTGGGTGTGCTTATACAGCTGATTTAAGATCACGTTGGGGTTCACATCCCGCCGCAGTTCGATACAGATACGCATACCCTCGCGGTTGGACTCATCCCGAAGATCCGTGATACCGTCAACCTTCTTCTCCTTCACCAGGTCCGCAATCTTCTCGATCAGGCGAGCCTTGTTCACCATGTAGGGAAGCTCCGTAACTACGATCCGGTTCTTGCCATTCTGCATGGGCTCTATATTGGTGATGGCGCGGACACGGATCTTGCCTCTGCCGGTACGGTAAGACTCTTCAATTCCTGCGGTTCCAAGCACCATGCCTCCCGTGGGGAAATCCGGTCCCTTTACAATCTTTATAAGCTCATCAATGGAGGTATCCCGATCCTCCAGAATCTGATTGTCAATGATTTTGACTACGCCCCCAATCACCTCTCTAAGATTGTGAGGCGGAATATTGGTAGCCATACCTACCGCGATACCGGAAGTACCATTCACCAGAAGATTGGGATAACGGGAGGGAAGTACCAGGGGCTCCTTCTCCGTCTCATCAAAGTTCGGCCCAAAGTCAACGGTATCCTTGTTGATGTCAGCCAGCATCTCCATGGATATCTTGGAAAGCCTTGCTTCCGTGTAACGCATGGCCGCCGCGCCGTCTCCGTCCATGGAACCAAAGTTGCCGTGTCCGTCCACCAGCATGTAACGTGTATTCCACTCTTGGGCCATATTCACCAGGGCTCCGTAGATGGAACTATCGCCGTGGGGGTGATATTTACCCATGGTATCGCCGACGATACGGGCACACTTACGATGAGGCTTGTCCGGACCGTTGTTCAGTTCTATCATGGCATATAGAATTCTTCGCTGTACCGGCTTTAGACCGTCACGCACATCCGGCAATGCCCGGGAAGCAATTACGCTCATGGCATAGTCGATGTAGTACTTCTCCATGGTTTTTTTCATGTCGACTTCGTCTATCTTGTCAAATATATTATCTTCCATCCTCTAGTTTCCTCCTATTGTCCGCTAGTTCAGACGCGCCAGTTCAGCCCGCGCCATTCGCAAAGTTATCTTATATGTCTAAATTTTGCACATACTTTGCATTCGCTTCGATGAATTCACGTCTCGGTTCTACCTTATCCCCCATCAGGGTAGTAAAGGTAAGGTCTATCTCGGAAGAATTTTCTTCATCCATGGTGACACGTTCTAAGACTCTGCGCTCCGGATCCATAGTGGTCTCCCACAGCTGTTCCGCATCCATCTCTCCAAGACCTTTGTAACGCTGAATCTTATTGTTGTTATCCCTACCGATTTCTTTTAATATATCACTTAGTTCATCATCGTTGTAGGCATACCATACCTTTTTATTCTTTTCAATCTTATAAAGTGGCGGCTTCGCCAGGTACACATAACCCTGTTTGATCAGCTCCGGCATAAAACGGTATAAAAAGGTCAGAAGCAGGGTACTGATATGAGCGCCGTCCACGTCCGCATCCGTCATGATGATAATCTTGTGGTACCGCAATTTTGTGATATCAAAATCCTCATGAATTCCGGTTCCAAAGGCTGTGATCATAGCCTTTATCTCCGCATTTCCATAGATGCGGTCAAGTCTTGCCTTCTCCACGTTCAATATCTTGCCCCGCAGCGGAAGAATGGCCTGGGTGGCACGGCTTCTGGCCGTCTTGGCGCTTCCCCCGGCGGAGTCTCCCTCCACGATATAGATTTCACAATTTCTTGGATCCTTGTCGGAGCAGTCCGCCAGCTTGCCGGGAAGGGCTGTATTCTCCAGAGCCGTCTTTCTTCTGGTGAGATCCCGGGCCTTCCTTGCCGCCTCTCTGGCTCTTTGCGCCAGCAGGGATTTCTCACAAATTGCCTTGGCAATGGATGGATTCTGCTCTAAGAAGTATGTCAGCTGTTCGCTGACTACGGCGTCCACCGCTCCTCTGGCTTCGCTGTTGCCAAGCTTCTGCTTGGTCTGTCCCTCAAACTGAGGTTCCTCTATCTTTACACTAATGATGGCAGTCAGGCCCTCCCGGATATCGTCTCCGGACAAGCTTGGTTCATTGTCCTTCAGAAGCTTATTCACCTTGGCATAAGCGTTAAAGGTCTTTGTCAATGCATTCCGAAAACCAGCCAGATGGGTGCCGCCCTCCGGCGTGGTTATATTATTTACAAAGCTGTAGGTGGCGTCGTTGTAGGAATCGTTGTGCTGCATGGCAACTTCCACATAGACGTTGTCCCGGGTTCCCTCACAGTAGATCACATTCTCATACAGCGCTTCGCTGCTTCGGTTCAGGTAGGTGACAAATTCCTTGATACCGCCCTCGTAGTGGAAGGTTTTCTCCTGTTCTCTTCCTTCTCTTGTATCCCGCAGTACAATCTTAATGCCTTTTGTCAGGAAGGCCATCTCACGAAGTCTGTTTTTTAATACGTCGTAATCGTAAATTGTATCTTCAAAAATGGTATCATCCGGTGAAAAAGTAACCTTTGTTCCAGTCTTATCCGGATCACATTCCCCCACTACCTTCAGAGAATAGATGGTCTTTCCCCTCTCATAACGCTGCTTGTATACTTTTCCCTCGCTGTATATTTCCACCTCCAGCCAGTTGGAGAGCGCGTTTACCACGGATGCACCAACACCGTGAAGGCCGCCGGATACCTTATATCCGCCGCCTCCAAATTTTCCTCCCGCGTGCAGAACCGTGAACACAACCTCTACTGCCGGCAATCCTGACTTATGGTTGATTCCTACCGGAATACCACGCCCGTTATCAATAACGGTAACGGAATTATCTGGATGAATGGTCACATCGATGGTATCGCAATATCCTGCCAGCGCCTCATCCACCGAATTGTCCACGATCTCATAGACCAGATGATGAAGTCCCCTGGAAGAGGTACTTCCGATATACATTCCCGGCCGTTTCCGGACGGCTTCCAATCCTTCCAAAATTTGTATTTGGTCTGCTCCGTACTCTGTACTCATTGATTTCCTCCTGTTTCTATGTGGATTTTTCTTTTTGAAAAATCTCTTTTACTTCGAAAAAATATGTCCTTCTATCACTTGAAAAACTTTGTTTATTTGAAATCGATTCTTTACAAATTCATCCAAGCCGGTACATGTGATCACCGTCTGTATATCGTGAATCCGATTTAGCAGAAAATTCTGTCTGCTGCTGTCAAGCTCCGACAGCACGTCGTCCAACAGCAGGATAGGTGTCTCATGAATTGCATTTTTTACCAGCTCTATCTCAGACAATTTCAAGGATAAAGCGCTGGTCCGCTGCTGTCCCTGGGAACCGAACCGCCGAATATCTACGCCATGAATGAAAAAAGAAAGATCATCCCGGTGCGGTCCTGCCG
>CABQGZ010000124.1 GCA_902463835.1 uncultured Lachnospiraceae bacterium | reverse complement strand
ATATAGTATATTCTGATATAGGTATTTGCCTCATGGTAAAAAAAGGAGGAATTTCATGCAGGAAACAATCAAAGTAGCAGTGGACGCTATGGGTGGGGACAATGCTCCGGCCGAGATGGTGAAGGGCGCCATAGAAGCGGTTCAGCTGCGAAAAGATATCAAAGTGCTCCTGGTTGGTCAAGAAAGCGTAATATCCGACGAGCTGGCAAAATACACCTATCCGAAGGAGCAGATCCAGGTGATTCACGCGCCCGAGGTGATAGAGACTGCGGAACCGCCGGTAATGGCGATTCGAAGTAAAAAACAGTCATCCATTGTGGTGGGAATGAATATGGTAAAGCAAGGGGACGCAGATGCCTTTGTATCAGCCGGAAGCTCCGGTGCCATATTGGTGGGCGGACAAGTCATCGTCGGAAGGCAGAAGGGCGTGGAGCGCCCGCCGCTGGCGCCTCTGATCCCAACAGAAAAGGGAGTGGCGCTGCTCATCGACTGCGGAGCCAACGTGGACGCGCGGCCTTCTCATCTTGTGCAGTTTGCCAAGATGGGCTCTATCTATATGGAACATGTGGTGGGAGTAAAGAAGCCGAAAGTAGCCATTGTCAACATAGGTGCCGAAGAAGAAAAGGGAAATACGCTGGTAAAGGAGACGTTCCCGCTGCTGAAGGAATGTGCGGATATCAATTTTGTGGGCAGTATTGAGGCCAGGGATATCCCCCATGGAGAGGCGGACGTGATTGTCTGCGAGGCTTTTGTGGGGAACGTGATACTGAAATTATATGAAGGAGTCTCTGCCACTCTGGTTGATGTTATCAAGAAAGGCATGATGACAAGCCTTAGAAGCAAGATCGGAGCGCTGCTGGTCAAACCGGCGTTGAAAAAGACCCTGAAGTCTTTCGATGCGTCTTCTTACGGCGGAGCGCCGCTGTTAGGATTAAAAGGGCTGGTGGTTAAGACCCACGGAAGCTCAAAAGCACAGGAAGTGACTAACTCCATCATTCAGTGTGTTACTTTCAAAGAACAGCAAATCAATGAAAAAATCAAAAAAAATATTGGAAGCTCTTCCACAGAAGAGTAGAAAGGACGAAAAAATGGAATTTGAAAAGCTGAAGAAAATTATTGCGGAAGTGTTGAACGTGGATGAAGAGGAGATCACCATGGATACCACCTTCGTGGACGACCTGGGAGCGGACTCTCTGGATATCTTCCAGATCATCATGGGGCTGGAGGAAGAGTTCGATGTGGAGATTGCCAACGAGGAAGCGGAGAAGATCGTGACGGTAGGCGACGCAGTAGAGCAGATCAAGAACGCGTTGAATTAATTTCCCAGGAAGCCATTGGGCAGAATATGGAAGGGTGTCGGGAGAATACATACTGGTGTGAGGACACATCCGGTTCTCTCGACAGCCTTTTTTATAGTAGGAGGACAAACAATGAATCAGATTCAGGAGTTCCAGGAGCGGATCGGATATTCGTTCTCAAATCGGAATCTTCTAAAGCAGGCGCTGACCCACAGCTCTCTTGTCAATGAGCGCAGGATGAACAAGCTGGCCTGCAATGAGCGGCTGGAATTTTTGGGTGACGCCGTGCTGGAGCTAGTGACCAGTGAATTTTTGTATGAAAAATATCCCATGCGCCCGGAAGGAGAGCTGTCACGTCTAAGAGCCAGTATCGTGTGTGAGCAGACCCTGGCCTTCTGCACCAGAGAATTGTCCCTGGGAGATTACATTTTTATGGGAAAAGGGGAGGAAGGAACTGGTGGACGGACAAAGCCCTCGATTGTATCCGACGCGCTGGAGGCAGTGATTGGGGCAATTTATCTGGATGGTGGTTTTGCTAATGCAAAAGAGTTTATTCACAGATTCGTGCTGAATGATATCGAGCATAAGCAGCTCTTTTTCGATAGCAAGACTATCCTGCAGGAGACGGTACAGGGACATTATGAGGGCAGTATTCACTATGAGCTTTTGGAGGAATCCGGGCCGGATCATCATAAGAAATACGTGGTGGAGGTGCGGATTGGAAGTGCTGCGCTGGGACAGGGAGAAGGCAGGACCAAGAAGCAGGCGGAGCAGGAAGCGGCCTATCAGGCGCTGCTTAAGCTGAAAAAAGCACAGGTCCATACCAAAAGAGCAGGCGCATGCGCAGACGCAGTTGATTGAGTAAGGCTGTGTCAGGAGCGCAGGAGCGCTACGAGAAAGGGAGAACCATCGGGAGGAAGCTATGTATCTAAAAAGTATAGAAGTGCACGGATTCAAATCCTTTGCAAACAAGATTCTCTTTGATTTTCACAACGGGATCACCGGCATTGTGGGACCAAACGGCAGCGGCAAGAGCAATGTGGCCGATGCTGTTCGCTGGGTGCTGGGTGAGCAGCGGGCCAAGCAGCTGCGAGGCGCCAGCATGCAGGACGTCATCTTTGCGGGAACCGAGAACCGCAAGCCCTTAAGCTACGCTTATGTGGCCATTACCCTGGACAATGCGGACCGGAAGCTGAATCTGGACTTTAACGAGGTCACCATCGCGCGCCGGGTCTACCGTTCCGGGGAGAGCGAATATCTGATGAACGGCACACCCTGCCGCTTGAAGGATGTCAACGAACTGTTTTACGATACCGGTATCGGTAAGGAGGGTTACTCCATCATCGGCCAGGGTCAGATCGAGAAGATCTTAAACGGAAAACCGGAGGAGCGCCGGGAGCTCTTTGACGAGGCGGCCGGAATTGTAAAATACAAGCGCAGGAAGGCAACAGCCCAAAAGAAGCTGGAGAGCGAGCAGCAGAACCTGGTTCGGGTCAACGATATTCTCTCGGAGCTTGAGAAGCAGATTGGCCCCCTGGAGCGTCAGTCCGAGAAGGCGAAGATCTATCTGAAGAAAAAGGAAGAGCTGAAGACATATGATGTGAACCTCTTTTTGATGGAGGTACAGCGGATCGGGCAGCAGCTTAAGGAGATCGATGAGAAGATCGCCATTGCAGACAAGGATTACAGCGATTCGAAAAATTCATTTGAAAGCATAAAAGAACAGTATGAGCAGACCGAGCAGGACATGGAGGCGATGGAGGAGACCATCAACCAGGTCCGTGAGGAGCTGTCCAACACCAGCGTGATCAAGGGCAAGCTGGAGGGGCAGATTAACGTGCTGAAGGAGCAGATCAAGAGTGCCAGACAGAGTGAGGAGCATTTTGCCAGCCGCCGGGAAGCAGTCTTAAAGGACAAGGGCGAGCGGGAGACGGGAATGGCTTCTTACGCCGAACAGGCCAGAGAACTGGAGTCACAGCTCTCCCAGATCCGCGCCAGGCGTGATGAGGTGATGGAACGCTTTACCCAGATTCAGACCCTGAGTGCCCAGTGCCAGGAAGACATGGAGCAGGGAAAAAATGAGATTATCGAGCTGCTGAACGGCAGGGCCTCCACCAAGGCCAGGATGCAGCGCTACGACACCATGCAGGAGCAGGTGAACATCCGCAGAGCCCAGCTGAACAAGCGCATGCTGGAGCAAAAGGGTGAGGAGGAAGCCCTGCAGCAGATGGTGGATGACGCGGACAGCCAGCTGGAAGAGGTGAATCGCCAGGTGCAGGAGCTTTCGGAGAAGGAACAGAAGCTGGAGCACAAGCGCCAGGAATGGCAGGAGAAGCAGACCGCAGCCAGCCGGAAGCTGGAGGAGACCATCACAAGCTACCACAGGGAGCAGTCCCGGCTGGAATCCATGATGAATATCGCGGAGCGGTACGACGGCTACGGCAACAGCATTCGCCGTGTCATGGAATGCAAGGACAGGGAACTGGGACTTCTGGGCGTTGTGGCGGATCTGATCCAGGTGGAAAAAAAGTACGAGGTGGCCATCGAGACGGCATTGGGCGGCAGCGTCCAGAACATTGTCACACGGGATGAGGAGACTGCCAAGCGCATGATCGGCTATTTGAAGCAGAACCGCTATGGCCGGGCAACCTTCCTGCCGCTGACCAGCGTGGGGAAGAAGCCGGCGCCGGTGAACCAGCAGGCCCTGAAGGAACCTGGGGTCATTGGAATCGGAAGCTCTCTGGTGAGCACCGAGGACCAGTTCCAGGGGCTTAGCAATTATCTGCTGGGGCGCACCTATGTGGTGGATCACATTGACCATGCAGTAGCCCTGGCACGAAAATACCAGTATTCCCTTCGGATCGTAACCCTGGAAGGAGAATCCTTGAATCCCGGCGGTTCCATGACCGGCGGAGCCTTTAAGAATACCAGTAATCTGCTGGGCCGGAAGCGGGAGATCGAGGAGCTGGAAAAGCGGGTAGCACAGCTGCAGGGAGAGATTAAGGAGTGCCAGAACCGTCTGACAGATATCCAGACGGCGCGGGAGCTGCTGAAGGAAGATCTGGCAAAAGTAAGAGAAGAGCTGCAGGATGCAAGACTTCGCCAGAATACGGCGAAGCTTCAGGCGGACCGCGTCAGAGAACAGAAGCAGGAAAATGACCAGAGCTTTGCAGGACTCCGGAAGGAGAGCCGGGACATTGAGAATCAGATTGAGGAGATTCGCCAGAATAAGGAGCTGATCCAGGAGGAGATGAATCAGGCGGATCGCCGGGAGAAGGAGATTGAGGCGGAAAATGTGCGTCTCACCAGGGTTCTGGAGGAGCAGAACGCGCTGCTTGCCACGGCTCAGGAGGAAGTATCAAAAGTACAGCTGACGGAGGCCAATGTGAGTCAGCAGGCAGGATTCGTGCAGGAGAACTTGTCCCGTATCCGGGGCGAGATCAACAAGCTTGCAGAAGAGCTTGCGCAGATTGAGGAGGACGCCTCCCAGTCCGAAGCGGACATTGCGAAGAAGGAGCAGGATATCCAGGAGATCTTAAAGACCATTGAGGCTTCCGATGGAGCCCATGGTGACCTGGAGGAGCGGTTGAAGCGTCATCAGGAGGAAAAAGAAGCACTCTCAGTGAAATACAAGGGCTTCTTCAAGCGCCGGGAGGAGATCTCGGAGCAGATGAACAACCTGGACAAGGAGCTGTTCCGGCTGAATAACCAGAAGGAGAAGCTGGGAGAGAATCTGGAGCACCAGAATAATTACATGTGGGAGGAGTACGAGCTGACCTACCACAACGCCCTGGAGCTTCGGAATGAGGAATATCAGAATGCGGCCCAGATGAAGCAGGAGATCGCTGCCATCAAGGACGCCATCCGCAAATTGGGCGACGTCAATGTGAACGCCATCGAGGATTACAAGAACCTGTCGGAGCGCTATACCTTCTTAAAGACGCAGCACGACGACCTGGTGAACGCGGAGAAGACGCTTTTGGAGATCATCGAGGAGCTGGACAGCGGCATGCGCAAGCAGTTCATGGAGAAATTCGTGGAGATCCAGCGGGAGTTCGACAAGGCCTTCAAGGAGCTGTTCGGCGGCGGCAAGGGCACGCTGGAGCTGGTGGAGGACGAGGACATCTTAGAGTGCGGTATCCGCATTATCGCTCAGCCGCCTGGAAAGAAGCTGCAGAACATGATGCAGCTGTCCGGCGGGGAGAAGTCCCTGACTGCCATATCGCTGCTCTTTGCCATACAGAATCTGAAGCCGTCGCCCTTCTGCCTGCTGGACGAGATCGAGGCGGCGCTGGACGACTCCAACGTAGGGCGGTTTGCCCAGTATCTGCATAGGCTGACAAAGAATACGCAGTTTATTGTGATCACCCACAGAAGAGGAACCATGGCGGCGGCGGACCGTCTGTATGGAATCACCATGCAGGAGAAGGGTGTGTCCACGCTGGTTTCGGTGAATCTGATCGAGGAGACGCTGGATGAGTAGGGGAGAAGGGCGGCTTCTGCTCTGCGGTGAGTTGAAACAGAGCAAAGCGGTTGGTTGAATTAAAAAAATGCAAGAAAGAAAGGTTTCGATATATGAGTGAGGAAAAGAAAGGGTTTTTTAGCAGGCTGGTACAGGGGCTGTCTAAGACAAGAAATAACATTGTTGCCGGGATTGACGCTATTTTCAGCGGATTTTCCAGCATTGACGAGGATTTTTATGAGGAGATTGAGGAGATTCTGATTATGGGGGACATTGGGGTGAATGCCACCAATGCCATCATTGAGAATCTGAGGCAGAAGGTGAAGGAGAACAAGATCAAGGATCCAGCGGAGTGCAAGGAGCTTTTGATCCGCAGCATCAAGGAGCAGATGGATGTGGGCGAGACGGCTTACCGGTTTGAGAATGAGACCTCTGTGGTGCTGGTGATCGGAGTCAACGGGGTGGGGAAGACCACGTCCGTGGGCAAGCTGGCGGGCAAGCTGAAGGATCAGGGAAAAAAAGTGGTTCTGGCGGCTGCGGATACCTTCCGGGCGGCAGCCGGGGAGCAGCTGGGCGAGTGGGCTCACCGGGCCGGTGTGGATATGATCGGCGGACAGGAGGGGGCAGACCCGGCCTCCATCGTCTACGATGCGGTGGCGGCGGCCAAGGCAAGAAAGGCGGATGTGCTGCTGTGCGACACGGCGGGACGGCTTCACAACAAGAAGAACCTGATGGAGGAGCTGAAAAAGATCAACCGGATTCTGGAGAAGGAATACCCCGAGGCCTTCCGGGAGACCCTGGTGGTGCTGGACGGAACGACGGGACAGAATGCACTGGCCCAGGCAAGGCAGTTCTCGGAGGTGGCGGATATCACGGGAATTATTCTGACCAAGCTGGACGGTACAGCCAAGGGCGGTATCGCGGTGGCGATACAGTCGGAGCTTGGCATCCCGGTGAAGTACATCGGCGTAGGCGAGACCATCGACGATCTCCAGAAATTTGATTCCCAGGAATTCGTGAACGCATTGTTCGATGTAAAATAACAGCTCAGCCAGCCGATGTTTGCAGTGGAAAATCGTGCTTGCACGAATTTTACGCTGTGAATATCGGCTGAGGGAGCGCCTGATTATGAGCAAAAGGAGTTGCGAAGCAACGGAGAGCACGTAAGTGCGATTTTGCGAATGGCGCGTGCTGAACGTCAGTGATATAAAAATACAAGGAGGAATACAGATGCTAACTTTAGATAAATTTGAGGAAGCCAGCGAGGCAGTTAAGAAGGTGACGCTGGAGACAAAGCTGGTATACAGCGAATACCTGAGTGAACAGACAGGAAACAAGGTCTATCTGAAGCCGGAAAACATGCAGTACACCGGTGCCTACAAGGTCCGGGGAGCCTACTATAAGATCAGCACCCTGACCCCGGAGGAGCGGGAAAAAGGATTGATCACCGCTTCCGCAGGCAACCATGCACAGGGCGTGGCCTATGCGGCCAAGCGCTTTGGGGTGAAGGCGACGATTGTGATGCCCACCACCACGCCTCTGATCAAGGTGAATCGCACCAAGGGATACGGCGCGGAGGTGGTGCTCTGCGGAGACGTGTACGACGAAGCCTGTCAGAAGGCCTATGAGCTGGCCGAAGAGCACGGCTATACCTTCATTCATCCTTTTGATGATCTGGCAGTGGCCACCGGACAGGGAACCATCGCCATGGAGATATTCAAGGAGCTTCCGCTGGTAGAGTACATTCTGGTGCCCATCGGCGGGGGCGGTCTTGCCACCGGTGTGTCCACCCTGGCTAAGCTCTTAAATCCCAAGATCAAGGTCATCGGCGTGGAACCGGCGGGAGCCAGCTGTATGCGGGCGTCCTTTGAGGCGGGGAAGGTGGTGACACTGCCCGGCGTCAACACCATTGCAGACGGCACGGCGGTAAAGACCCCCGGAGAGAAGATATTCCCCTACATCAGGGAGAATCTGGATGATATTATCACTGTGGAGGACAACGAGCTGATCGTGGCCTTTCTCGATATGGTGGAGAACCACAAGATGGTGGTGGAGAATTCCGGACTGCTGACCGTGGCCGCGCTGCGCCATCTGAATGTGAAGGATAAACGCATTGTGTCCATCTTAAGCGGCGGGAACATGGACGTCATCACCATGTCCTCGGTGGTGCAGCAGGGGCTTATTTTCCGCGACCGGATCTTCACCGTGTCCGTGCTTCTGCCGGATAAGCCGGGCGAGCTGTGCAAGGTGGCGGATACCATCGCCAGGGAGCAGGGCAACGTGATCAGGCTGGAGCACAACCAATTTGTCAGTACCAACCGCAGTGCGGCTGTGGAGCTTCGTATCACCCTGGAGGCCTTCGGCACAGAGCATAAGAAGCAGATCATAGAATCCCTGGAGAAGAAGGGATATCAGCCAAAGCTGGTCCGGGCGAATCTGTAGAGGAGCTGCCTCTTGGAAAAGAGGTTGACGGATCGAGAAAAAACAGGTATTGGAAAATATTTTATATGGAGAAAGGGGGGGCGGTTTGGGCGCCTGTTTTGGCCGTGGACC
>CABQGZ010000123.1 GCA_902463835.1 uncultured Lachnospiraceae bacterium | reverse complement strand
CTATCTGTATGGCTATGGTCTTGCAGCCGCAGCCGGATGGATTCTGGCCATTATCATATTTATTTTGACGCAGGTGAATCTGAAACTGCAGGATAGGTGGGTGAATTCTGACTTCTGATAAAAATAAATTATCTCCATTCTGGAAGATTTTTAAAACGCTCTGTGAATTCCTGCGGCCGGTGCTGGGGATTGTGATACTGATTTCTGCATTTTTGAGCTGTATGAAGTCGGCGCCGGGCAGTCATGCCAGACTGTACAGTATATTGGTTTTTTCCGGAAGCGTGGTTCTGGTAGTGCTGATGAACCTGGTGGATCGTATCATGAAAAAGCGGGACGTATACCGCTACTATCGTTCTGCTGCGGCAAGAAAGCTGGAACCAGGGGACTTAATCCCGCTGTGCTTTGTGGCGCTGCTTATATTGATCCCTTTTTACATTGTGATCATCACTTCCTTCAAGACGACGGCGGAAGCCAATGATGTTGTATTTACCTGGTGGCCGAAGCAGGGCTTCACCCTGAATGCCTATAAAGAAGTGTTTACCGTGGGTGATATCATTGGTCTGAACATGGGACGCGTAATTATCAACTCCTTTGTGTATACCTTGATACCTTTGATTGGGGGGCTCACTTCCGCATGCCTTTCGGCCTATGCTTATGCAAAGCTGAATTTCCGTTCCAAAAAAGTGATGTATCAGGTCATGATCGCTACCATGATGATGCCTGGCTGTGTGACCATGGGGACAGGCTATTTGATGTTTGATATGTATGGTTGGACAAATTCGCCGTTGCCGCTGATCATTCCAGGGCTTTTTACGGGAGCAGGCACGGTTATGTTTATGCGCGAGTTCTTTATGGGAATTCCCAACGCGCTGTTAGAGTCGGCCCGGATCGATGGGGCCGGAAAATGGAAATGCTTTCGTCATGTGATCATACCGGCGGCGAGACCGGCGATTACGGCACAGTTTGTACTGGGATTTATCGGTGGATTTAATGATTTTATGGGACCGTTGATCTATTTGAACGATCCGGAAGGGTACACATTGCAGGTGGCTTTGGGCTTTATGAACAACAGCGTCACTGATGATGCGATCATTACGGCCAGCTGTGTGATAGCCATGGTACCCATGATGATCTTGTATCTGATCTTCCAGAAGCAGATCGTCAGCGGTATTTCTATGACATCAGGACTAAAGGGATAGGAAAGAAGGAGAGACAAAATGAAAAACAGAAAAATGTGGAAGCGGTGTTTCGCGGCAGGACTTGCAGCGCTTATGAGCGTCAGTCTGCTGGCCTGCGGCAACAAGGAAGATAACAGTTCAGATAAGAAGGGCACGGTCTCGGTGGAATTTTTGTATAATGCGGGAGACTTGAACCGAATGGAGGCAATCCGGCTTTTGATTGAGGAATTTAACGCGACAGCCGGACCGGAGCTTGGAGTAAAGGTCAAGGGAATCCCCAAGACAGGCGACGCCAACAGTATTCTCTCCCAACAGCTGCCCAGTAACAGCGGCGCCGACCTGGTGCTGTTGTCTGACAGAAACTTTAAGAAATTTGGGAAATATCTGGAGGACATGACCGGGAATATCGATGATGCTGTCTGGGATGATCTCTATGAAAACACAAGGAATCGCGGCTTTTTTAACGTAGCGGATACTACATCGAACAGTGACGACCCGCTGCTTGGAATGCCGGTATACAATGACGCGATGGTTCTTTATTACAACAGGACTGCATTGGAGAAGACAGGCGTGATCTGCATCAGCGTGGACGAGGAAGATCTGGAAGCCTTCAATGCCGGAACAGCAGCGGACAACCGTGGGAAGACGAAGGCGGATTATGGTATTGATTTTGACGTCCCGGCCAAGGGCTTCTATCGCAGCGTGGCTCCCTTCGTACCGGCAGCCGGTGAGCGGAACGGCGTTTCCTGGATCCGCCCGGTCAATGGCGAGAAGATGGTATTCAACGATTGTATTGCCATGAACTGGGATGAAGTTGAGGATCTTGGAATGCTCTGCACCAAGGAGCGGAATCCTGCTTCTGCTACCGCGTACGGCTACTTCACAGAGTGGTGGTTTAACTACGGATGGTCGGTGGGCGGCAACTGTCTGGAGGATCTGAGCGGGAACGGCGACTGGACCTTCTCCCTTGCGGGCAGCAATCCAAACTATATTGTAGGGGAAGGGAAGAGCTACACCGGTGTCTATACCGGTACAACCTATCGGGCAGGTGAAACACTGGATATCAAGGATATCGTCAATGCCAATCCGGGCGATACCATCTCCTGGGAGACGGACAGCAAAACGTATTTCAACTATACGGTAAATGGAAAAAAAGCGGATTATCGTGATTTTAGTGCTGAGATCGGAGACGGAACGCTGACGGAGCTTCCGGCAATCCGGGATGCATTCTCACGTTTCTGCTATCTGTCGGCGGAAGGCGGTTTGAGTGTGGCGCCTCCAAGTACTGTGTTAAATGACGAGGTTGTAATCAACTACTTTAATTCCGGCAATATTGCCATGGTGGTGGAGCAGCTGTATTATATGCCAATGGTGAAGAAGGTTTTAACGGACGAATGGAGCGTTGCGCCTTTGCCGCAGTATAAAAGCTACACAAACCCCAAGGACCCCTCCTGCGATACTGTGGCAGCGCAGGGAGAGACGTCCAACTTCTCAATCCTTTATTATATTTCATTGAGCAAAAAATCCCAGGTGAAGGATGCAGCTTATAAGTTTATAAACTGGATCGCTTCTGAAGGCCAGCATTTCCTAGCAAAAAATGGACATCCTTCTGCATGCGCATCGGATCGGGAAAATATTATGGAGAACTTTATGGCGGAAAATACCGGCGCGATCACGAATATTCTTGCGACCAGCAGAGCCTGTGACTGGTGGTATATGCCGGATTCTACCTGGATCGACTGCTGGGCGACGCCGTTGAATTACGAGGTGCGCCAGGGAACTATGGATTACAATGATTTCTTATACAAGTATATAGAGGAATGCAATACCATGTTGAAACAATACAAAGAATAGCGCGGGAGAATATCTATGAAAAAGAAATGGATGAGACTTCTTGCTGGAGTGCTTGCAGCCGGTCTGTGCTTTGGCACAGTCGGCTGTGGAGACCGGACAGCGGAAACACAGGAAGAATCGCTGGTCTATCTGAATTATGATACGGGAATCAAGGAGGACGGCAATTATAACAGCGATCTGTATGGTATGAACAATAATAATTTCCAGGGCAGCGATCCCTGCATGATCTATGTGTCGGAGGAGGAGGACCCGGACTACGGCGGTTACTATTATATGTATCCCTGCGGGCCGGATGGAACGGCCAAAGAGTATGAGGAAGAAAATATCAACCGTGTGTGCTTTTCCTGTTATCGCTCCAAGGATATGTACCGGTGGGAACCCTGCGGCGCATTGTCCGGAAATATTATGGCGGTGGATACGGAGGACTGGTGTCAGGAGCACCGCTGGGCGAACTCTGTGATCCGTAATCCGGCGGACGGAAAGTATTATCTGTATTTTAATGCAGTGGTGCCGGCAAATTATGGCGTGGAGGGAATCTCCAATTCCTCCAATCCATGGGACAGATTTCATCTTGGCGTAGCCGTATCGGATACGCCGGTAGGTCCCTATGATGTATTGTATGATACGGACCCTGCAACCGGGAAACGGATACCGACCATCAACTTTCACACCGGCTGCGGGACGCAGTATCCCTGGGCGGCTATCGACGCGGCGCCGTTTTTTGATGAGGACGGAACCCTCTATCTGTATTTTAATAAGCATACGGACGATCATTATGGCCATCTGAACGGTGTGTTTGGAATGAAAATGAAGAGCATGACGATTCCGGATTACACGACGGTTTCCTGTCTGACTCAGAACGGGTATATAACAGGTTCCAACACGCCCGGTAATCTGGAGGAGATATCTCACGGAGATCCGTATTATATTGCGGATGAAGGAATCAACGAGGCGCCCTACATGTATAAGTACAATGGAAAGTATTATATTACATATGCGGCGTTTGGTTATAATAATCCTGGTTACTCCGTGCATCAGGCGGTGGGAGATTCTCCCTTAGGCCCCTTTGTAAAGCCCAGTGAAGAGATGGGGAATCCGGTTATGGATGGCAGCCAGTTAGGTTACATGAACGGTACTGCCAGTCATGGGTTCATGGAGAAGGATGGAGAACTGTGGATCGTCTGCCATCGTCACGGCAGTGTGAACAGCTTCGAGGAAGGACTGGAGCGTTCCGTCTTTGTAGACCGGGTAAAAATGGTGACAAACAAGAACGGCGAGACTGTGATGTCGGCCAATGGTCCTACGATGAGCCTTCAGTGGCTGCCGGAAAGCGTCAGCGGATATCAGAATCTGGCACAGAAGGCGGATGTTAAGATCAGCGCAGGAGATGGCGTGCAATATCTTACGGACACGGTGATGCCCTTCTACAAGGTGACAGAGGATTATAAGATGAGTGTGGAGGGAGACGTTACGATTACCATGAAGTGGCCGGAACCGGTAAATGTCGCTTCCGTAATGATCTATAATTCCAGAAATGCAGAGACTGCTTATTCGAAGATTTCTGATATTCGTTTTAAGCTGGCTGGGCAGCCTTCCTGGGCCAGTGAGGCCTATGATTACGCCGTGATCCGGGATCTGGTATTCCCGGAGCGTTATTGGAATCCGGACACAGAGAAATATATTGCCTGTTCTCCGGCGGTAGCGGAATTTGGCGATCTTTTGATCACAGAGCTTTCGATTACCATTAAGAAGGAAGACCGTCTGGTGGCGGAGAATAAATTCGGAGATGACAATACTGCGCTGAATCTTTCAGAGATCGTGGTATTGGGGAAGGAAGGGACACAATGAGTAAAAAGAGCAGGATACTGATCGTGGTTCTGGCAGTATGCGCGGTGCTTCTCGTTGGCGGCTTTATCGCCTGGTGGCTGTTCCGTGAACGGGGCGTCGAAGAGAAGATTGCCGAAGCGGAGAATATTTACGAGACAGATTATCACAGCTACTGTACCTATGAGCACGATCCGGACATCGATATCGACGGTGTGCTGGAAGAGTCGGTGTGGCAGGGAAAGCAATGGTATACCACCACTTATCCCAGCAATCTGAACGGAAATCTTCCCAAAGTAAAAGTAACTGGTTTCACTACGGAGAAGGGCATCTATATTGCTTCTGTGGCGGAGGATACGGATCTGCGCAACAATGGGGAACTGGCTCCCGGCGTCAATTCCAACTGGGAGTTTGCTGTGACTGCCAACAATGTGGGGCAGGAGCGTTCCGCCAGCAGTCTGTATAGTGTGAGCTTTTATATCGATATGAAGGGCGCCTGTTTTGGCCCCCGCACAAATTTCGACCGTGCGGTGAAGGTGGAAGGGGAACTGAACAGCGGCGCAACCACATCGGCAACCTTAGAAATGTTTATTCCCTGGGAGATCATGATGATCGATACTTCTCTGGGAATTCCGGATACCTTTGGAATGCTGCCCTCTTATCGGGGCGTTCTTCCCGGAAAGAGTGAGACCGTGCGGATTGAAACAATAAATGGTGCGGGAAACACGACGGATTTTTATGTATTCAACCAGAACGGTTACCGTGATGTTGACCGGGAGGGCGCAGTTCTTGGAGATACGGCAGTGGGATGGCCCAAGTCCGGAAACTGGGATATCTCAAGGGAGGCAGAGGAAATCGTGGAGTCCTCCACAGGAACGGAGTATCATCAGATCTTTTTTACCGGCAAATACGGCAGAGACTTTATTTTGGAGACGAAGATCTCCTATGTGAAATCTCTGGATAACTGGTTCCCCAAGGCAGGCTTTGTTTTCAAGGGGACGGATGCTACCTGGTACAGCGTATGGGTAGATCTAAGGGGCGAACTGGTGTCAGACAACGGGCGAGGAACCCACAGTGTGAACCAATTACTGATTACCACGGTGAACCAGGCCTGGGAATGGAATGATATGTGGGAATACAGCAGGCCCAATACAGCATCGTCTAAGGATGAAGTGAAGCTGACCGTATTGAAATATGGGAGTAAGTTCTACTATTTCCTCAATGATGTGTATTATACCTCAGAGGAGATTACTTATATGGGCGGCGACGTGTTTCCGGGAATTTATTCCCTGGGATGCGATGCGATTTACAGGGACTCTTCCTGTAAGGAGCTGACGGAAGATATGTTAAAGGAGTATCTGAATGGGAAAGGCGTCTATACCGTGGAAGCCAGCGTGGCCAGTGCAGGCGGATTTGTCAGCGCCAGCAAGGGGGGTGTGGAAAAGGGAGGTAGCTATGAGATCTCCATGACCAGCAATCCGGGCTATGAGGTATCTTCCATTCTGGTGAATGGGAAGGAATGTATCGAGGACGCAAGAAAGAATGCGGTCGGCGGCGTATATACCATCAAAAATGTCACGGATAATCAGGATGTACAGGTCTTTTTTGCGGAGTGTGACGGGGCGACCTTGTCAGGAACATTGACAGACGGATCGTATAATGTGATGGGCAAGATAGTGGTCAAAGGAAAGAGCAACGGAACGCTGGCGTATGAGGTGAGTGGCAGCGGGAGTTACTCCATTGTTCTTCCGAAAGGACGGTACGAGGTGACGGCCAGCGCAAGCGATTACAAGAATACGGTGTTTACCGTTGATGTGAAGGGTGATACAGTTAAGAATATATCTATGGCCAAGTCAGATTTTCCAGCTTCCGTGGAAGTGAATGGAACGAAGGTATCGTCAGGCCGGGAGGTCTGGAATCTGGAAAAAGAGCATGAGAGGAAGGTATCCACTTCCTATGCTGCAGGCGGGAAAATGAGGCCTCTTTACTTCAATAGTACGGCAAAGGATTTTGTTGTGCAGAGTACCATTGAATATACAACAGAATTTACGGGTGACGCTTCTGCTTACCAGCCGGATCTGATGGGTGGATTTGTATTTGACACCGGCAATAAGAATGGCTGGATCGTAGTGAACAAAAATCATCTGATCTATACGGATTTCCAATGGCTGGGCGGTATATATGCCTATGAGCTGCTTGCTTATCCGACGAAGAAAAGCGTTACTGTCACATTAGTGAAGGTTGGCAATGATGTTTCTGTCTACTATGATGGCAAGCTGATCCATCAGATGGAATGGAGCGTTATGACAAACGGTATCGGTCCGGATGAGGAAGTTGCGATTGGCCTGTTTATGGTGGCCGATAAGACGGCAGATATCTGTTTTAGCAATTATAGCCTGCAGAGAGGAACGGAAGCAGCGAAGGAGTATATAAGCAGTCATGGAAATAAGGATGTTTCGCTGGCAGATAATCCTATGTTTGCAGAGAGTGTGGTTGTAAACGGACAGAAATTGATGTCCCAGGTTGAAAGATGGGATCTCAGTCTGCTTGCCAATGGGGTTACTTCCACATCCTATGCTGCCGGGGGAAAGATGGCGCCGCTGTATTTTGCTGCTCATGGTTCTACGGTACTGATGCATGCGACAATTGAGTATACCACGAACTTTACCGGGCCGGAGTCAGAATATCAGCCGGATCTGTTTGGCGGTTTTGTAATCAATGATGGATTTCATAATGGTTTTGTTATGGCGAATTCTACCGGCGTCGTCACCGGGGACTGGAAGTGGCGCATGGGGATGATTCAGGATTCTCTGCTGCGATATCCGGACAAGCGGACTGCAGATTTTACTGTGGCGCTGCAGGGCAAGTATTTCTATGTATATTTTGATGGCAAGTTAGCCAGCAAGCTTCCGATATCCTGGGTAGTTCCAGGGGCGAGCGCTGGATCAGATATGGCCTTTGGACTGTATATGATTGCCGATAAGACGGCGGATATCCGTTTCAGCAATATCAGCGTATCTACAGAAGCAAATGAGGTGGATGCATATATCCAGCAGCACCGATAAGAACAAGAGGAAAAAGTATGAAATTTTCAAAGAAATTTGTCAGTGAGTGCCGGGAGTATTCCTCCTATACCGAACACGTGGCCGCACCCATGTACCGCAAAAGCTTTGCGGTACATGGGGAAGTACGCACAGCCGAGATCGTCATTTGCGGTCTCGGCTTCTATGATCTATTCCTTAATGGCCAAAGGATCACCAAGGGTCTGCTGGCCCCTTATGTGTCCAATCCGGATCATATCCTCTATTATGACCGGTACGAGATCACGCCGTATCTTGTGGAGGGAGAGAATGTGATCGCCATTATGCTGGGAGACGGCTTTTTGAACAGCAAGACTCACGTGTGGGATTTTGTGCACAATGTGTTCAACTCCGCACCGAAGCTGGCGGTAAGCGTTGCGGTTGAGGATGCGAGGGGCAGGCAGGAGTGGGAG
>CABQGZ010000122.1 GCA_902463835.1 uncultured Lachnospiraceae bacterium | reverse complement strand
TTTTTCTATAAAAAACAATAAAATTTTACCACCTCAACCAATTCGCAGCTGTTCTGTTACTGTTTATCGCAAGGTGGCCTTTGAACAGTAACGTTTTATATGCAAATCCTTTGAGATTACATTTCTCCTGGATTTGACACTTGCCTGTGCCAGATGTTACAATAGCTTTAAACCTTCGTTGGTATAGCAACAGTTTACATGAAAATGGTTTTTTATTACTATTATCACCTGCGCAACACGAAAGGAATCCATCATTCACATGAAAAAAGCCCCCAACCGCCAGCCCGACACCCAAAGTCCGGCTGCCACAAGAAAACTTCCCCAGAGAGTCCTTGCGCTGTGCCGCGAAGCCGGCATCCGGGCAGAGGATATTTTATACTGGGCGGACTGCGACGAGACGGCAGATTACCATTTTACGGAAGGCTATGTGCTGCTGACCCGCAGGCAGCTGGCCGTGATCGTGTACCCGCCTCTTTCTAATCAGACCTATTCCCTGGGCGGCTACCGCAAGGAAGCCCTGCGCCAGCAGCTGGAGGCGAATATTCAGGTCTACCCGCTCCAGGAGCTTACCGGCACAAAGATTCAGCAGGAGATTGGGCGGATTTGCCTGGTGCTCCTCCACCGGGAGGGCGCTATCCGAGCCGCCTTCTCCAGCAATTCCCTGCTGGGCTTCTGGCTGCCTCTGGAAAAATTGGTGGAAAAGCTGATAAAAGGGGAGGAGTTGACCGAAAAGGATCTGAAACCGGAGAAGAAGGAGGCCTTCTGTCCCCACTGCGGCACACTGTATCCAGATCCGGAGCGAAAGATCTGCCCCCGGTGCATGGATCGAAAATCCGTGTTCGGGCGCATCCTTCGGATGTACCTGGCCCACAAGGGCAAGCTGACTGTCATGGTGCTGTGCTTCCTGGCCACCTCTGTGCTAAACCTGCTCTGGCCTTACTTTAGCGGCACCATCCTCTACGACCGGATTCTGGCCCAGGATGAGACCTTTGCCGCCTGGCTGGGAGCGCCAGGCACCAGCTTTTTGGTAATCCTGGGCTGGTCCGTGGCAGCGATGCTTCTCTCCAAGCTGATCGTTCAGCTCCTGGGGATCCTTCAGACCCTCATGACAAGTCTCATCGTACCCAAGGTGGTGGCTTCCGTGCGCAGCCAGGCATTCACGTCCATGGGCAAACTGTCGGTCAGCTTCTACAATAAGAAGCAGACCGGTTCCCTGATGACCCGGGTGATGAGCGACGCCAACGAAGTAAACGGCTTTTTCATCGACGGCGTCCCCTTTTTCATTGTCTACGTGATAACACTGATTTTGATGGCAGTGGTCATGTTCTCCTTAAACCCGGTGATGGCTGTGGTCTCTCTGGCGCTTCTGGTGCCATTAGTATGGTTCAGCCTGTGGATGATGCCCCGGGTCTGGAGCGCCCACGGCCGCATGCACCGGGCCAGACGCAGCCTGAACAGCCAGGTCAACGACAATGTAAAAGGCGCCCGGGTGGTGAAGGCCTTCGGCCAGGAGGAGCCGGAGCTTGCCCGGTTCGGGCACAACAATGATAGTATGAAGCAGGCGGAGCTTGGCCTGGCGAAATACGACAACCGCTATGACGGCGTGTACCTTGCAGTGGAAAATATCGCCCAGCTGCTGGCCTGGAGCGTAGGCGCCTGGCTGATCCTGCGGGGCGGTCACATGGAGGCCGGCATGCTTCTGACCTTCACCGCCTACATATCACAGCTCAACGGCCCTCTGGATTTCTTCTCCTACTGCTTCCGTTGGTGGACCCAGAGCATGAATTCCGCCCAGCGGATCTTTGAGATTATCGACTCCATCCCGGAGATCACGGAGAAGGAGGACGCCGTCTCCCTGAATGAGATACAGGGAAAGGTGGAATTCCGGAATGTATCCTTTGCCTATGAGACAGGAAAACCGGTGTTGAAGCATATCAGCTTCACCGTACAGCCCGGGGAAATGCTGGGGATCGTGGGCCGCTCCGGCGCCGGCAAAACCACCCTGGTAAACCTGCTGACCCGGCTTTACGACGCCACGGAGGGCGACGTGTACATCGACGATGTGAACGTCCGGGATCTGACCTTTGCCTCCCTCCACGGAAACATCGCCATGGTATCCCAGGAAACCTACATTTTCATGGGAACCGTGGCGGAGAACATTGCTTATGCCCGGCCAGACGCCACCTGCGAGGAGATTCTGCGCGCTTCCATACAGGCCAGCGCCCATGACTTCATCTGTAAGATGCCCCAGGGCTATGACACTGTCATCGGCTCCTCCGGCCGGGAGCTGTCCGGGGGCGAGCGGCAGCGGATCTCCATCGCCCGAGCCATTCTGGCGGATCCGAAGATCCTGATCCTGGACGAGGCCACCGCCGCCGTGGACACCGAGACGGAGCTGGCCATCCAGGCCTCTCTGGACCAGCTGACCAAAGGCCGCACCACCCTGTCCATCGCCCATCGGCTGTCCACCCTGAAAAACGCGGATCGTCTGGTGGTGCTGGACGACGGAAAGCTGACGGAGGAGGGCACCCACAGGAGCCTGATTGAGAAGAAAGGTACTTACTATAAACTGATGCAGCTGCAGACGAAAGCGCTGGCCATGCGTGGGCTGGAGTAAATAAATATGCCCGGCTGACACATTTTGGCCCACATTCAGTTCCCATAGTCAGAAAACAAGGAGGAGATATCCCATGGATTGGAACCAGATACAGGAAATTGACGAGGAAGCATTGTTAAAGGAATCCGAGGATCTTTTGGAAGTCCGATATTTAACCAAGGACAACGCCCGTTTTTCCCCCACCCCCGGCGGCTTTGTCTCCCTGGATCATCAGGATAGACACTACGACCGGGTATTCATCTACCGCACCTTCCCCGGCTCCGAGCCGGAGCGCTTTCTCTCCGTGCGGGAGGCGGACGAGAAAGCCCGGGAGATCGGTCTGATACAAGACTTAAATGCCCTTGCCCCAGAACAGGCACAGCTGATCCGGGAGCAGCTTCAGATGCGGTACTACACCCCCGTGATCCAGAAGATTCTCGACATAAAGGAAGAGTACGGCTACGCCTACTTCCAGGTGGAGACCAGCTACGGCCGCTGCCGCTTCGCCATCCAGATGGGGGCGGGCAACGTGATTCATCTTGGAAAAGGGCGCTATCAGATCACCGATCTGGACGGAAACCGGTACATCCTGGAGGATCTCGCCCGTCTTTCCCCGGGAGAGCAGAAAAAGCTGGATCTGTATCTTTAGAATGGAGTTTCCTATGAATATTTTATATGATTTACCTTCCAAAGAAAAGGAAGCATTACGCCTGGAAAAGGATGAGACTATCTGGTACTGCGTCCCCTATGACCTGGACGGCGGCCGGCGCACCGACGACGGCTGGATCGTAGTCACCCCACGGCGTCTGGCCGTCCTGCTGGATGGCCGGATTCAACAGGAATTTCTCCTGGAAAAAGTAGACAAGGTGCGCTGCGAGCCAGCCTCCGGCTGTGGTCTGCTGACCGTGTGGCAGGAGGACGAGCCTCATCTGGCCGCCCGGTGCAGCCTGGCCCATATTGAGCGGGTCTCCTGCGCGGCCAGAGGCGCAGAAAGGCTGGCCCAGGGCCAGCAGCATCGCGTCGAGAGCCCGGAGCCGGAACGCCATTGCCCCAAATGCGGCCGCGCCCTCTCCGGCAGCAGCCTGTGTACCCGGTGCGACGGAAAGGTGGGCACATTGCACCGCTTTGTCTCCCTGTGCAGGGGCTGTGGAAGGCTGCTCTTTGCCATCGCTGTGATCATGCTGGTCAATGCCCTGATAGGCATTCTGATTCCCCAGCTGGAGAGCACTTTTATCGATGAATATCTGCGCCCCAAGGTCGGCGCCGTCCGGGAGCTTATACTTTTTACCTTGTCCCTCTTTGCCATGTGCGCCATGGCTGTGGTGACCTACATTCTCCGGAACTGGTGGTGTGCCCGGCTGGCCTCGAAGGTCAGCAGCAGCCTCCGCGAACGCCTGTACGAAAAATTCCAGCGGCTCTCCATGACCTCTCTGCATCAGCATAAGCCGGGAGAGCTTTTGAACCGCATCAGCAATGACACCAACGAGATTCGCCGGTTTGTAAATGAGATCTTCGGGCGACTCTTCTCCATGGTCTTCATCCTGCTGCTGACCGTATCCTTCATGCTGTATCTGGATCCCTTCCTGACCCTGGTATCTGTGATCTTCACCGTGGTGTTGAACCGGCTCTTCCACCGGCGGATCCACCGCATCTACAGCAAGCTGTGGCGGCAGCACGATGTGCTCCAGAGCAGTCTGGAGGACACCATCTCCGGTATCCGCGTGGTCAAATTCTTTGGACGGGAGCAGGATGAGACAGACAAATTCAACCGACAGAACGACGATCTTCAGAGGCTTCTCACCCGCAACGAATGCTTCTGGTCCGTGCTGTACCCCATCCTCACCTTTTTCATGGGTATCGGCACCTATCTGGTCACCTATTTCGGAGGGCGACAGGTACTCCTGGGCTCCATGTCCATGGGACAGCTGGTGCAGTTCATCGCTTACACTGGCGCTCTGTACGGCCCCATCAGCTGGATGAGCCATCTTCCCCGGGGCATCATGCAGGCCATCACTTGTCTGAACCGTGTCTACGAGGTGCTGGAGGAACCCCTTCGCCTGAAGGACGCCCCCCATCCGGTGGGGCTTGCTATCCACGGCGATGTGACATTTGAAAACGTCAGCTTTGGCTACCACTCCTACGAGCCGGTGCTGGAGCATATCGACTTGTCTGTGAAGCAGGGGGAAATGATTGGTCTGGTGGGCCCCTCCGGCGCCGGGAAATCCACCATGATCAACCTGATCATGCGACTTTACGATCCCGATGCAGGACGGATCCTGGTGGACGGGGTGGATCTGAAGGAGGTCCGCCAGGAGACCCTCCACCGGCAGATCGGCGTGGTGCTTCAGGAGACCTTCCTGTTCTCCGGCAGTATCCTGGACAACATCCGCTTTGCCCGGCAGGACGCATCTCTGGAGGAGATTATCCAGGCGGCCAAAGCCGCCAATGCCCACGACTTCATCACCAAGCTGCCCGACGGCTACCACACCTGGGTAGGGGAGCATGGCTACACTCTCTCCGGCGGTGAGCGACAGCGAATCGCCATCGCCAGGGCGGTGCTGACCAACCCGCGGATTCTGATCCTGGATGAGGCCACCTCGGCCCTGGACACCGAGAGCGAGTATCTGATCCAGCAGGCCCTGGGCCGCCTGACCAAAGGCCGGACCACCTTCGCCATCGCCCACCGGTTGTCCACCCTGCGGGAGGCCGACCGGCTGGTGGTCATCGACCGGCATGGCATTGCGGAGGTAGGCACCCACAACGAATTGCTTGAGAAGAAGGGAATTTATCACGGGCTGGTGACGGCACAGCTTGAGATGGCAAAGGGAGCGGCCCCTGTATAACTGCAATGGGACGCCCGGGAGAAAGGGGATTCCATAACACCCTCAATTTAAGGGTTTGTCAAGATTGTTTTGCCCTTAAATTGAGGGTATTTCCTCGGCATATTCCGAACTTCTGCCGGCCATAGAGACCCCGGATAACAGATGCCACTTATTTGGCGTCATCCAACTCCCGCTGCACCTTCTTCAAGTCCTCACGGATTGACAGATGCTGTGGACAAAGGCTCTCGCATTTTCCGCACTCCACACAATTCTTCGGCTTTGCGTTTTCCGGAATCTGGTTTTCCCAGGCGAATTTTACAGTGTTATAATTACCGTATACATGATAATCATTCCACACCCGGAAGCTACCCGGAATATCCACGCCCGCCGGACACGGCATACAGTACCGGCAGCCGGTACAGCCGTTCTGAATGCGTTCCCGCATAGTGCGCACCACGTCCTTGATCATGTCGTCTTCCTGATCATCCAGGGGATGGAACCGGCCAAAGGTCTCTAAATTATCCCTGGTCTGCTCCAGGGTGCTCATACCGCTCAGCACCACCTTCACATTGGAATGACTGCCCACCCAGCGCAGCGCGTAGGATGCGATGGAGGCATCCGGGTCTGAGGCCCGAAATCTCTCATTGATATCCTGGGAAAAGCCTGCCAGACTTCCTCCCCGGACAGGCTCCATGATCACCATCGGTATCCCCAGCTTTTTGGCCAAAGCATACCCCTTGTCGCCAGCCTGCTCCTCCGTGTCCATATAATTATACTGGATCTGGCAGAAGTCCCAGTTGTAATACGTTAAAATATCCTCAAACACTTCATATGTATCGTGAAAAGAAAATCCCAGATAGCGGATCTTTCCCTGCCGGCGCAGCTCCTCACAGACCTCAATGAGGTGCAGCTCCTTCACCTTCTGCCAACTCTCCTTGTTCAGAGCGTGAAGCAAATAAAAATCCACGTAATCCTTCTGCAGGCGTTCCAGCTGCTCCGCAAAAATACGCGCCGCATCCTCCCACTTCTCCACCAGCCACACCGGCAGCTTGGTTGCCAGAAAATAGCTGCTCCGCTCCCGCTTCGCCAGCGCCTTGCCGACCACCCCTTCACTCTTGCCTCCATGGTATCCATAGGCCGTGTCAAAATAATTGACGCCTGCCTCATAAGCGGTATCCAGCATCTCCTCCGCCTTATCCTCGTCGATACTTCCATCCGCAAGGGTCGGAAACCGCATACAGCCAAAGCCCAGCAGGCTCGTCTCTATGCCTAACTTATCAAATTTTCTTTTCTCCATAATGTCCTCTCCTCTTATCATTCTATAAAACTTTACATCTATATTAGCACGGAATCCACCGTAAAACAACTTGTTTTCTACATTAAAAAGAGACGGTTATGAACCGCCTCCTTTTTGGATTGATTGAATAAGTAAATCAATCTTACATTCTCTTTTTTACAGCTGCGCTGTCACAAAAATATCATAGATCGCCCGGATCGCCGTCTCAAAGTCGCTGTCCTTCACACCGATGATAACGTTCAGCTCACTGGAGCCCTGGTCAATCATTTTGACATTCACATGGGCATGTGCCAATGCGGAGAAGATTCTTCCGGCTGTTCCCCGGTTCTCCTTCATGCCCCTGCCAACTACAGCGATCAGCGCCAGCCCGGATTCCATCTCTACCACATCCGGATCCACAACACGGTGAATTCCGGAGATTACCTGCTGTTCCTTGTGCTCAAACTCCGACTGATGCACGAATATGGTCATGGTATCGATTCCGGAGGGCATATGCTCGAAGGACAGTCCGTTCTCCTCAAAGACTGTCAGCACCTTCCTGCAGAAGCCGATCTCCGAATTCATCATATCCTTATCCACATTGATAGATGCAAAGCCCTTCTTTCCCGCGATTCCAGTGATGGTGAATCTGGACTTCCGGCAGGTACTCTCCACAATCATAGTTCCCTTTTCCTCCGGCGCGTTGGTGTTCCGGATGTTGATTGGGATTCCCTCTTTCCGCACCGGGAAAATGGCCTCCTCGTGAAGTACCGTAGCCCCCATGTAAGAAAGCTCACGCAGCTCGCGATAGGTAATGGTCTCGATCACCTCCGGATTGTTGATAATCCTTGGATCCGCCACAAGAAAGCCGGATACATCGGTCCAGTTCTCATACATATCCGCATGAATTGCCTTGGCCACCAGAGAGCCGGTCACGTCGGAACCTCCCCGGGAAAAGGTACGGATCATTCCATCGTCCTGAGCACCATAGAAGCCCGGAATCACAGCGTAGTCCTTCCCTTTTAAACATTCCTTCAGCATTTCATCCGTCTTATCCACATTCAATGTCCCATCCTCGTGGAAAAAGATAGCGTCCGCCGCGTCCACAAATTCAAATCCAAGATAGTTCGCCAGAACAATACCGTTCAGGTATTCCCCTCGGGATGCCGCATACTCCCGACCGGCCTGCGCCTTCAGGGCCTCCTCGATCTTGTCAAACTCTTCCTTTAAGGACAGTTTCATACCCAGCCCTTTGATGATCTCGTTGTATCTGGCTTCAATCTTATTTAAGAGCGGCTTGATATCCTGGTCGGCTTCCACCGCCTCATAGCACTGATACAGCATGTCTGTCACCTTGGTGTCCTCGGAATACCGCTTTCCGGGTGCAGAGGGTACCACATATCTCCTGGAATCCTCCCCTTTGATGATGGCTGCTACCTTTTTAAACTGCTCGGCACTGGCCAATGAGCTGCCGCCGAATTTTACTACTTTTTTCATGATGCATCTGACTCCTGTTTTCTCTTCTTATTGTATCTCACAGACTACACATAACACCTACCGGAATATAAATGTGTCCCCGTTGGTTGTGCATTTGTTTCTATGGAAGCTACATGTGTTTTTATAGTACATACATTTTATAAGATACCAATTTTTAAACCAAAATGC
>CABQGZ010000121.1 GCA_902463835.1 uncultured Lachnospiraceae bacterium | reverse complement strand
ACGGAAGTCAGATTCAGGTACAGTTCCTGGATTTTCTGAGAAGCGAGCAAAGGTTTGCTTCCATTGAGGAACTGAAACAGCAGATGACAAGGGATATGGAACAGGGGAAATCATATCTTGAGAATTACAAAAGGAGAGAATTATGAGTATCGTTTTATCACTGATAGGTGGACTTGGCCTGTTTCTTTTTGGTATGAAGCTGATGAGCGAAGGATTGGAGAATGCGGCCGGAGCGAAAATGAGAGGCATCCTGGAGATCATGACGAAAAACCGTTTTATCGGCGTCATTGTGGGCGCGCTGTTTACGGCTCTTATACAGTCTTCCAGCGCAGCTACCGTAATGGTTGTAAGCTTTGTCAATGCAGGACTGATGAATCTGACCCAGGCGGCAGGCGTTATCATGGGTGCCAATATCGGAACCACCATCACATCACAGCTGGTTGCCTTCGACCTTGCCGGAGTGGCACCGGTTTTCCTGTTTGTGGGAGTGATCATGGTCATGTTCGGCAAGAAGCCCATGGTGAAGAAGATCGGCGAGGTTGTGCTGGGCTTTGGCGTGCTGTTCATGGGACTTTCCATGATGTCTGATTCCATGGGAAGCCTGAAGGATTCTCCACAGATTGTGGATACCCTGTCCAGTCTGAAGAACCCCTTCCTGGCGGTTCTGATCGGAACGGCGGTAACTGCCATCATTCAGAGCTCCTCGGTGACCGTAAGTATTCTGCTGCTTATGGCATCCCAGGGACTGCTGGGGCTGCCCATCTGTTTTTACACCATTCTGGGCTGTAACATCGGTGCCTGTATGTCAGCGCTTCTTGCCAGTTTAAGCGGGAAGAAGGATGCCAAGCGGGCGGCGTTGATCCACTTTTTGTTCAATGTATTCGGAACGATCATTATGGCGGTTATCCTTGCGGTGGGTATGCCCTATATTGAGGAGGCTATCCGTTATATTTCCGGAGAGAATATGGGGCGCAGCGTGGCCAATGCCCACACCATATTCAAGATCTTCCAGGTGCTCATTCTGTTCCCCTTTGCCAACGGACTGGTGAAGCTTGTGACGCTTATTGTTCCAGGTGAAGATGAGTCTGCAGAGAAGCGTGAACTGAAATACATCGGCAAGCACGGGGTATTCTCCCCGGCCACAGCCCTGATGGAGACGGTTCAGGAGATCGAATCCATGGGCGCCCTTGCATTGGAGAACCTGGAGACTTCTGTGGAAGCCTTTTTTGACAAGGATGCCAGGAAGCTGAAGCAGGTCTATGAGACGGAAAAGCAGCTGGACTTCCTAAGCAAGGAGATCACGGACTATCTGGTGAAGCTGAACCAGCAGGAATTGCCCATTTCCGATTCCCTCCGGCTCGGCGGACTGTTCCATGTGGTGAGTGATATCGAACGGATCGGCGACCATGCGGAGAACTTTGCGGACGCTGCCGTATCATTAAAGGATAGCGGACAGGAATTTACAAAAAAAGGCGCCAAGGAGTTCATGGAGATGTATGACAAGGTGCGGTCCATTCTGGGGCTGTCCATGGAAATGTTTGTCACAGGAAGAAAGGAACACTTAGAGGAGATCCTTGTCCTTGAGAATGAGATCGACGAGATGGAACGGCAGCTGCAGAAGAGCCACGTGAGACGGCTCTCCAAGGGAAAGTGCTCCGCGGAGGTAGGAATCGTCTTTACGGATATGGTGACAGGACTGGAGCGTATCGCGGATCACGCCACGAATATCGCCTTCTCCATATTGGATGAGGATCCGGAGGATGATTTTGAGTAACAGTTCAGCCCGCGCCATGTCTACACTCCGTTTCGGTCGGTGCTAAACATGTGCCACTGGCACATAGCACCGCAAAGGCGCTTTCAGCGCTTTCTCGTCGCTTCGCGACTAACTTTGCTCATAATCTGGCGCTCCGCTCATAGCCAGCAGAACGTGCTCATTCATGCGAGCATGATTCGCCCGTTTTGTTGGCTATGGCTGAACTGTTTAGAAAAAAATGCTTGCATTCCTTAAAAACCTGTGTTATACTGCAAAAGTCAACGGAGAAAGTGCGCCCTGCGTGCTTTCTCTTGTAGCGCAAAACAATCACATATGCAGACTTGAGGAATGGTGCCTTACGGTTCTTCTCAAGGTGGAGGCATATGGAAGAAAACAACCAATGGAGGTAGAGAAAATGAGTGTTATTTCAATGAAACAGTTACTGGAAGCCGGTGTTCATTTCGGACATCAGACAAGAAGATGGAACCCTAAGATGGCTCCCTACATCTACACCGAGAGAAATGGTATTTATATCATTGACCTGCAGAAGTCTGTAGGCATGGTAGATGCAGCTTACAAGGCAGTTGCGGACATCGCGGCTGAGGGCGGCACCATCCTTTTTGTAGGAACCAAGAAGCAGGCGCAGGATGCCATCAAGACAGAGGCAGAGCGCTGCGGAATGTTCTATGTAAATGAGAGATGGTTAGGCGGTATGCTGACCAACTTCAAGACAATCCAGAGCCGTATCGGAAGATTGAAAGCAATCGAGACCATGGCAGAGGACGGAACCTTCGACGTACTTCCCAAGAAGGAAGTTATCGCTCTGAGAAAAGAGTGGGAGAAGCTGGAGAAGAACCTTGGCGGTATCAAGGATATGAAGCGTATTCCGGATGCCATCTTCGTAGTAGATCCCAAGAAGGAGAGAATCTGCGTACAGGAAGCTCACACCCTGGGTATTCCGTTGATCGGTATTGCTGATACAAACTGCGATCCAGAAGAATTAGATTATGTGATCCCGGGTAACGATGATGCAATCAGAGCTGTGAAACTGATCGTTTCCAAGATGGCTGATGCAGTGATCGAGGCAAATCAGGGAACCATCGAGACTGATGAGGAAGCTTATGCGGCAGAGGAAGAATTTGCAGCAGAAGAGGAAGCAGTAGTAGAGGAATAATCGAAACATAATAATCTGGAGGTAGGAATCATGGCTATTACAGCAGGAATGGTAAAAGAGCTGCGCGAGTTGACCGGCGCAGGTATGATGGACTGCAAGAAGGCGTTGACAGAGACAAATGGTGATATGGATGCCGCAGTTGAATTTTTGAGAAAGAACGGACAGGCTAAGGCTGAGAAGAAAGCAGGAAGAATCGCAGCAGAAGGCCTTTGTACCGTAGTGGTAAAGGATGATCAGACAGCAGCAGTTGTGGAAGTGAATTCCGAGACAGACTTCGTTGCCAAGAACGAGACCTTCCAGGCATTTGTGAAGGCCGTTGCAGAGCAGGCAGTTGTTTCCGATGCAGCAGATATGGATGCGTTCATGGCAGAGAGCTGGATCGAGGATGGCAGCAAGACTGTGAAGGACGCTCTGGTTGAGAAGGTTGCAGTGATCGGCGAGAACCTGAACATCCGCAGATTTGAGAAGGTAGTAGCAGCAAACGGCTGTGTTGTATCCTATATTCATGGCGGCGGAAGAATCGGTGTTATTGTGGAAGCAGACACTGCCGTTGTCAATGATGATGTGAAGGAAGCGCTGTCCAACATCGCGATGCAGATTGCAGCTCTGTCGCCCAAGTATGTGACAAGAGCTGAGATCAGCGAGGAGTACATCGCACATGAGAAGGAGATCCTTCTGGCACAGATCATGAACGACCCGAAGGAATCCCAGAAGCCGGAGAAGGTCATCAACGGAATGATCGAAGGCCGTGTGAACAAAGAGCTGAAGGAGATCTGCCTGGTAGATCAGGTATATGTGAAGGCAGAGGACGGCAAGCAGACCGTTGGAAAATATCTGGAAGAGGTATCCAAGAAGGTTGGAGCTGCTGTATCTGTGAAGAAGTTTGTACGCTTTGAGACCGGCGAAGGCCTGGAGAAGAAGCAGGAAGACTTTGCGGCTGAGGTTGCGGCTCAGATGGCTGGAAACTAAGCGTTTTAAGTTCGAAAGACGCTGATTTTGGCGAATCTCATAAGTAAGCAAAACCCTTGTAGATGGCTGGAGTGGCCGGTTTACAAGGGTTTTTTATATATCTATGTGGGAACAGTCAGCGAGGGAAAGATTTCATTCAATATTTTATAAAAAAACAGTTGACGAATCTGGCATAATTGTATACAATGATACAAATAAGAGATTGTATACAATTATGCAAAAAGAAACTGAAACGTAATGACACGAAGAAAGGCAGGCGCTCACACCTATGAGAGAAGTCGTAATGAACAAGCACACCAATCTGCTGCAGCTGGAGGAGCATTTCTACAAGCTGGTAGACGTGGAGGAACCCAATACCTTCCGCAATCTGTTTCCCTATGAGGAGATTCCAAAGATTGCGTTCAATGACAGGATCGTACCACATGATATGCCGGACAATATCTGGATCACAGACACCACCTTCCGGGATGGTCAGCAGTCCCGTGCGCCCTACACCACGGAGCAGATCGTAACCATCTACGATTATTTTCACCGCCTGGGCGGTCCCAATGGCCTCATCCGTCAGAGCGAGTTCTTCCTCTACAGCAAGAAGGACCGGGACGCGGTGTACAAATGTATGGAGCGCGGCTATCAATTTCCGGAGGTGACAAGCTGGATCCGGGCCAGCAAGCAGGATTTTCAGTTGGTGAAGGACATCGGTATGAAGGAGACAGGAATCCTGGTGAGCTGTTCGGACTATCATATCTTCTATAAAATGAAAATGACAAGAAGCCAGGTGATGAAGCATTATTTAAGCGTCATTCGGGAATGTCTGGAGACCGGCATCAGCCCCAGATGTCATCTGGAGGACATCACGCGTTCCGATATCTACGGCTTTGTGATCCCCTTCTGCGCGGAACTGATGAAGCTGAGCAAGGAATACAATATCCCCATCAAGATCCGGGCCTGCGACACCATGGGCTACGGCGTGAACTTCCCGGGAGCGGTGATTCCAAGAAGTGTGCCGGGCATTATCTATGGCTTGAAGACCCATGCGGGAGTTCCTTCCGAGTGGATCGAGTGGCATGGACACAATGATTTCTACAAAGCGGTCAATAATTCCACTGCGGCATGGCTCTACGGCGCTTGTGGCGTGAATTGTTCGCTGTTCGGCATCGGCGAGCGCACCGGCAATACGCCCCTGGAGGCCATGGTGTTCGAGTACGCCCAGTTAAAGGGAACGCTGGATGGCATGGAGACCACAGTGATCACGGAGCTTGCGGATTACTACGAGAAGGAGCTGGGCTACACCCTGCCAAGCCAGACGCCTTTTGCGGGAAAGAACTTCAATGTGACAAGAGCCGGTATCCACGCGGACGGACTATTGAAAAATGAGGAGATCTACAATATTTTTGATACGGCAAAATTTTTAAACCGCCCGCCTCTGGTTGCTGTTTCCAACACCTCAGGCCTTGCAGGCATCGCGCACTGGATCAACACCTATTATCGTCTGAACCAGGAACGCCAGGTGGACAAGAACTCTGAGCTGGTACACAAGGTGAAGGACTGGGTGGATCAGCAGTACGAGGAAGGCCGCGTGACTGTGATTACCGACAATGAATTGGTGGTTGTCATCACAGACTGTTGCAAAAGTCTCGGAATTGTATTATAACTATAGGGAGGGTTTTCGCAATGGAAGAGAATCATTCCATGGGACAGCGGGTATTCAATCGGATTCGGGAGAGTATCCTGTCCGGAAAATACGAAAAAGGCGAGGAACTGAAGGAGAAGACCATCGGGGACGAGTTGGGCGTCAGCCGCACGCCGGTGCGGGAAGCCTTGCGCCAGCTGGAGCTGGAAGGGCTGGTGACCATCATTCCCAACAAAGGGGCCTATGTGGTGGGCTTCACGGCGGAGGATATCCACGATATCTACGAGATACGTTCCATGCTGGAGGGACTTTGCGCCAGACGTGCTGCGGAGAAAGCAACAACGGAGCAGCTGGAGGCCATGGAGGAGATCATGTGCCTGTCCGATTTCCAGCTGAAGCGGGAGCATTATGATCAGCTGGTAGAGCTGGACAACCGGTTCCATCAGCAGCTGTATCAGGCTTCCGGGAGCAAGGTTCTGGAGCATGTATTAAGCGACTATCATCACTATGTGGAGCGTGTGCGGAAGGTCACCTGGGCAGTGCCCAAACGGAGCGCCCGGTCCAACGAGGAACACCGCCAGATACTGGAGGCTTTAAAGGCGCGGGATCCAGAGAAGGCCCAGCAGCTGGCAAACGGCCATATCATGAACACTATGGAGAACATCAGCGCGTACGGCTGGGAGGACGTGGTGAGCGCAAGTGAGGAGAAGGCATAACATGCTCATTCATGGGAGCACAAGGTGGGACGTTCAGCCCGCGCCATTCGCAAAGGCGCAAAAGAAAGAATGGAGGATAATTTATCATGGACAAGATTAAAATGACAACACCGTTAGTAGAGATGGACGGCGACGAGATGACAAGAATTCTCTGGAAGATCATCAAGGATGAGCTGTTATTACCTTTTATCGATCTTAAGACGGAGTACTATGACTTGGGGTTGGAATATCGCAACGAGACGGACGATCAGGTGACCTTTGACTCCGCCTATGCCACCAAAAAGTATGGTGTGGCTGTAAAATGCGCCACCATCACCCCAAACGCAGCCCGCATGACAGAGTACAATCTAAAGGAAATGTGGAAGAGTCCCAACGGAACCATACGTGCGATCCTGGACGGAACAGTATTCCGTGCGCCCATCACCGTAAAAGGCATCGAGCCCTGTGTCAAGAACTGGGTGAAACCCATCACCATCGCAAGACACGCCTACGGCGACGTGTACAAGGCATCGGAAATGAAGATTCCGGGCCCGGGAAAATGTGAGCTTGTCTACACCGCAGAGGACGGAACGGAGACCAGAGAGCTGATCCACAATTTTACCGGCGCCGGTGTGATCCAGGGCCAGCACAACCTGAACGGCTCCATCGAGAGCTTTGCCAGAAGCTGCTTCAACTACGCGCTGGACACGAAACAGGATCTTTGGTTCGCCACCAAGGACACCATTTCCAAGAAATATGACCACACCTTCAAGGACATTTTCCAGGAAATCTATGATGCAAAATACGATGAAAGCTTCAAAGCTGCCGGAATCGAGTATTTCTATACCCTTATCGATGACGCCGTAGCACGTGTCATGAAGGCGGAAGGCGGATTCATCTGGGCCTGCAAGAACTATGACGGCGATGTGATGAGTGACATGGTATCCAGCGCCTTCGGCTCCCTGGCCATGATGACCTCTGTACTTGTATCTCCGGAGGGCTACTACGAATATGAGGCCGCTCACGGCACCGTACAGCGCCATTACTACAAGCATCTGAAAGGGGAGGAAACCTCCACCAACTCCGTAGCCACCATCTTTGCATGGACCGGCGCCCTGAGAAAGCGCGGAGAGCTGGACGGAATCCAGGAGCTGTGCGATTTCGCGGAGAAGCTGGAAAAAGCATGCCTCACCACCATCGAATCCGGAAAGATGACGAAGGATCTTGCGCTGATCACTACACTGGAGAATCCGGTAGTGCTTAATAGCGAGAATTTTATCAAAGCAATTCGTTCCACCTTGGAAGAAATGCTTTAAAATTTGTGATTACTGAAAAAGCAACAGGAGGACATCATGATTCTAGCATGCCAAAATATCAGCAAGTCCTTTGGCACGGATGAAATCATTCAAAACGCTTCCTTCCACATCGAAGCAGGTGAAAAGGCCGCCATTGTAGGAATCAACGGAGCGGGAAAAACAACATTGCTGCGAATCATCATGCAGGAATTAAAACAGGATAGCGGAGAAGTCATAATAGCCAAGGGGAAAACCGTTGGCTATTTGCCGCAGAATCCGGATATTACAGGCAATCATACCATCTACGAGGAGGTGCTGTCCGCCAAGGAATATGTGATATCCCTGGAAGACAGACTGCACCGGATGGAAGCACAGATGAACCAGGTGCCTGTGGAGGAACTGGAAGCATTCATGGACAGCTACAACCGACTCCATCACGAATTTGAACAGCTGGACGGCTACACCTACCAGAGTGAGGTGGCGGGAGTCTTAAAAGGTCTCGGCTTCACAGAGGAAGAATTCGCAAAGCGGATGCAGGAGCTCTCCGGCGGACAGAGAACAAGAGTCTGCCTGGGCAAGCTTTTGGTGGAGAAGCCGGATATCATCCTGCTGGACGAGCCTACCAACCACCTGGACATTGGAGCCATCAGCTGGCTGGAGACTTATCTGTCCAACTATCGGGGGACGGTAGTGATCGTAGCCCATGACCGGTATTTCCTGGATAAGGTGGTAAATAAAGTTGTTGAGCTGGATCGCACCAAAGTCAGCGTATACCAGGGCAACTATACCGCCTACGCCGCAAAGCGCGCCCAAGTGCGGGAGGCACTGCTGAAGCAATACTACAATCAGCAGCGGGAGATCAAACACCAGGAGGAGGTCA
>CABQGZ010000120.1 GCA_902463835.1 uncultured Lachnospiraceae bacterium | reverse complement strand
TGAAATGGACGCCAATCGGAAGAAAAATATATGCGGTTGGCAGCAACGCGGAGGCGGCAAAGGTCAGCGGCATCCGGATCGGCGGCGTGAAGATCATGTGCTACGCGATTCTGGGCTTCCTGACCGGTCTGTGCGGAGCAATCTACACATCCCTATACGCATCCGCCCAGGGCGATATGGGCACAGGGCTTGAGATGGATGTGATCGCAGCCTGTGTGGTTGGCGGCGTTAGCTTAAACGGCGGCCGGGGAAGCGTTGTGGGAGTGTTCCTGGGGGCTCTGACCATGGCGATTGTAGGAAGGGCGCTGCCTCTGATCGGCGTGTCCCAGTTCTGGCAGACGGCCATCAAAGGATTGATCATTCTCGTGGCAGTTGTATTGAATGTGCTGACCCAGAGAGCCATGGATCGGAATAATCGGAAGAGAAGGGAGATGTAATAATGGCCACAAAATCAGGAAGAGTCATCAGCGCAGAGAAGAAATTCAGCTGGAAGCAGGCATTGCTGAAGTGGGAAGTATTTCTGGTGGCGATATTTATTGCAGTAAATATTATGAACGCCTGTATATCACCTTACTATTTAAGTATAGACGGATTGTTTACCGCAACCTCATCTTTTCTGGAAAAGGCATTTATCGTACTGCCTATGGCATATGTGCTGTTGCTGGGAGAGATTGATATCTCGGTGGGGGCAACCGTGGCCCTGTCCGCATGCATGCTGGGAATCACCTACAATGCCGGTCTGCCTATGGGCGCAGCAGTTGTGGTCTGTCTGCTGGTGGGCAGCTTATGCGGGGCATTGAATGGATTTTTGTTGACGAGATTCACGGAGCTGGCGCCCATGATCGTCACCCTTGGCACACAGATTCTCTTTCGTGGAATCGCCGAGATACTGCTGACAGATCAGGCCACGGGCGGCTTCACCAAGGTAAAATGGTTCCGGAATCTGTACTGGGGCAAGGTTGGAGTGGTACCGATCATGTTTATCATTTTCGTTGTGTGTGCCGTTGTGTTCGGTGTAGTGATGCACTGCACCACATTCGGAAGACGGCTGTACGCCATCGGAAGCAATGCTCAGGCTGCAAAATATTCCGGTATCAATGTACAGAGAATACGGTTTATCGTGTATACGTTAACAGGAACCTTTTCGGCAGTGACAGCAATTTTTCTGGCATCGGGAATGGGAAGCGCCCGGTCCAATATTGCATCGGGATACGAGCTGGAAGCCATCTCCATGGCTGTGTTGGGCGGAATCTTAACGGATGGAGGGAAGGGAAACTTCCCCGGAGCGATTCTGGCAATCTTCATCCTTGGATTCTTGCGGTACGGTCTTGGACTCGTGAATGTGGCGTCCCAGCTTATGATGGTGATCATCGGTCTGCTGCTGATCCTGGTGGTTATGGTACCGAATCTGAATCTGGGAAGAATTTTCCGAAAGAAAACAACAAAGGCATAAACGCAGGATGCGTTATGTATAAATTAAAAAATGGGAGGTAACGAAACATGAAGAAAAAATTAGTGAGTGCAATCCTTTGCGTGGCAGTGGCAATGAGCCTGCTTGCAGGCTGTGGAAACGGCGGTTCCGGAAGCGGCGGAAATGGAAAGCAGCCGGCCGGAAATGACGCAGAGACACCCTCCGGTAAGACGTATGCGATTCTCGTAAAGAGCGCGGGAAATCCTTACAACAAGAAGATGATCGAGGGCTTTCAGGAGATTATGGATGCCCAGGGGGCGAAATGCGTGGTGAAGGAGCCGGAGGAGGCATCCGCAGAGGCGCAGATCAAGATGATCAACGAGCTGGTTGCACAAGGGGTAAGCTCCATCGCGGTTGCGGGAAATGACGCGGATGCGCTGCAGCCTGCATTGGAGGAAGCCATGAACAAGGGGATCAAGGTCTGCTGTATGGACTCGGCCGTGAATGCGGACAGTCGGCAATTGTTTGTAAACCAGGCCGGTATCGAGATCATTGGCAAAACCTTGATGGAGGCGGTGTATGATATCAGCGGCGGAGAAGGCCAGTGGGCAATCCTGTCCGCAACCAGCCAGGCGACCAATCAGAATGCGTGGATCGATGCTATGAAGAAGGTCATGCAGGATGAAAAGTATGCGAAGCTTGAGCTGGTGGAGGTTGCATACGGTGACGACCTGTATCAGGAATCTGTTGACCAGACACAGGCGTTATTGACCAACTATCCGAATCTGAAGGTAATCTGTGCGCCTACAACCGTAGGTATCATGGCTGCAGCGAAGGTACTTCAGGACGAGAGCTCCTCCGTGAAGCTGACGGGACTTGGCCTTCCCTCTGAGATGGCAGCATACATTGGCGCGGACGATGCCCATTCCTGCCCCTATATGTACTTATGGAATCCCATTGATATCGGTCGGCTGACCGCATATGTGTCCATAGCGCTGGTGGACGGTACGATTACTGGTGCAAAAGGTGAGACCTTTACGGCGGGAAGCCTTGGAGAGTATACCATTGCCGAGGCAGCTGACGGGGGGACTGAGGTTGTGTTAGGACCTCCATTTGAATTCAATCCTGAGAACATCAGTGAGTGGAAGGATGTATATTAAAAAATACAAAGTGCATGTACTGCAGGAACAAGAACAGAAACAAGCGGAACCCGGGCGATTTTGCCCGGGTTTTTATCTTAGCGCTTTCCAAGCACGACAAAAATCATCAGAGTTTCCTGTCAAAAAACGGTAATTTTACCATTGAAAACGAACTGTAAAGAGCATATAATGATAGCCGATTACGTATTAAGGAGGATGAAGAAAATGTGGACGATACCTTTTCTCATCATTTTTCCATTTGTGATAGCGCTCCTTATGTTCACCGTCCGTGTGAACAAAGTGCGCAATACCATTGCCTATATCAGCGCGGGTGTGATTGTGGCCGCAGTAGCTGCATTGTTTGTCCAGTGGCTGATGGGCGGGTGTCAGGAAATGGAGTTATATTATGAAACGGAACTGATTGATAAGTTGGTGCTGGGGGCAGTAGTGCTCTTGATGTGCCTGGTTACGTACCTGTGTTTTAAACACAAGAGAAGGCTCATAAGCCTGTTGTCCATTGTTCCAACACTTATGATCGTGAACCTGGAGCTGAACGGACCAAAGCTTACGGCCATCTCCCATATCCGCATCGACCGGCTGTCGGTGCTCATGTGTCTGGTGATCGGGATCATCGGAAGTCTGATCGTGGTCTATGCGGTGGGGTACATGCATGGCTATCACCATCTGCATGTGGAATTTCAGGATCGAAGATATTATTTCTTCATGCTGCTCTTTGTGTTCCTGGGTTCTATGTTCGGCTTTGTGTTGTCTGAGAGCCTTTTGTGGATCGACCTGTTCTGGGAGCTGACCAGCATCTGCTCCTTCCTGCTGATCGGCTATACCAGGACGGAGGAGGCCATCACCAATTCCTTCCGGGCACTGTGGATGAACCTGCTGGGCGGCGTGGTGCTGGCGGCTGGAATCTGTTACCTTGCCTATACAACGGGAAATGTGTCTTTACATAACCTGGTAGCCCTGGGCGTTGCGAAGGATCCTCTTGCGGTGATTCCCGTTGCCTGCATCGCGGTGGCAGCCCTCACCAAGGCGGCGCAGATGCCGTTTTCCACATGGCTTATGGGAGCTATGGTGGCTCCTACGCCCTCCTCGGCGCTTCTGCACAGTGCCACCATGGTGAAGGCCGGTATCTATGTATTGTTTCGACTTGCGCCGGCTATGAGCGGAACCGCAACAGGGCTGTTGATCAGCTTTATCGGCGGCTTTACCTTTTTTGCGGCTTCCTTTATGGCCATTGCCCAGAGCGATGGCAAGAAGGTGCTGGCGTTCTCCACCATATCGAATCTTGGTTTGATGGTGGCCTGTGCTGGCGTGGGAACCACGGAGACCATCTGGGCTGGCGTATTTTTGATGATCTTCCATGCCATATCCAAGTCTCTGCTGTTTCAGAATATGGGTGCCACGGAGAACTCCCTCCACAGCCGTGATATTGAGGATATGCACGGACTAATCTACCGGCTGCCGAGACTGGGCCTGTTCATGTTCATCGGAATTGCCGGAATGTTCTTAGCTCCCTTCGGTATGCTGATCTCCAAGTGGTCTGCCCTGAAGGCGGCCGTGGATGAGAGCAATATCATGCTGGTGCTGTTCATCTGCTTCGGAAGCGCCACCACCATGTTTTACTGGACCAAGTGGATGTCGAAGCTGATCTCCTTCACGGATACGGCTATCGTTGTGAAGGATATCACCAAGAAGGATGAGCTGTTGTCCCTCTCCGTCCACGCGGTGCTTATGATCGCGCTGTGCGTCATGTTCCCCCTTTTGTCCGGGGTGTACGTGGAGCCGTTGCTGGTGGAGATGTTCGGCCAGGCTACGGCAGTGCTGCCCAACGGGGTGCTGTATCTTCTGGTGGTGATCATCTGCTTTATTTTTTGCGTGCCGCTTTTGGCTTTTAAATTCTCTAAGAATATAGAGGTCAGCCAGAAGCTGTCCTACATGAACGGTATCAATGTGGGAAATAACAAGGAATTCGTGGACTCCTTCGGAGAGCCAAAGCATTTGTTTATGTCAAACTGGTATTTTAAATCCTTCTTTGGCCAGCGAAAGATGATGGTTCCCTGTGAGGTGATCTCCGCCGCAGTTGTCATTGTGGCGTTAGTGGTGATTATAGGAGGTGCAGTATGATATATTCAGTGATCGGAGGAATTGCATATCTTCTGCTGGCGCCTGTGCTGGGTGGGCTCCTGGGCGGAATGGACCGAAAGCTTTCCGCGAGAATGCAGGGGAGGATCGGGCCGTCCCTCTTACAGCCTTTTTACGATGTGCAGAAACTGTTTTCCAAGCAGTTTATCATTGTAAACAGGGCCCAGACCTTTTTGATTATTTCTTATTTCCTGACGATGGTGTTTACCGGATGTATGTTTTTTGCGGGAAATGATATGCTGCTTTGCTTTTTCATTCTCTCCACAGGGGCGACCTTCCTGATCTTCGCGGCCTGTGTGACCAACTCGCCCTACAGTAACCTGGGAAGCTCAAGAGAGCTGGTGCAGATGATGTGTTACGAGCCGGCGGTGCTCCTTACCGCGGTGGGCTTCTACCTGGCCACCGGTTCCTTCAATGTGAAGGACATTATTCAGGCGGACGTGAGCGCCATTGTGAAGATGCCGGGATTTTTCCTTGCCTTTGTATTTATTCTCACCATAAAAATGCGGAAGTCCCCCTTTGACTTAAGCGCCTCCCATCATCCCCACCAGGAGATGGTCAAGGGTGTCACCACGGAGATGGGCGCCAAGAATCTGGCCTTTTTTGAGATGACGGAGTGGTACGAAGCAGTTTTTTTGATGGGCGTGGTAGCGTTGTTTATCATCAATAAGAATCCATGGAGTTATCTGGCAGCGGCAGTGGTGGTACTGCTGGTGTACTTCCTTGAGATTCTCATCGATAACACTTCCGCTCGTGTGAAATGGAACTTTATGTTGAAGGTCACATGGTTTGTGACGCTGCTGGCGGCGGGAACAAACCTGATCATTCTTATGATTGCAGGATAGGAGGAAGGAAGTATGAGTAAGGTAAAGAAATCTCCGTGGCTGCTGCACTATGACGGCTCCAGCTGCAATGGATGCGATATTGAAGTGCTGGCCTGTCTGACTCCTGTCTATGATGTGGAGCGGTTCGGCGTAGTCAATACCGGCGACCCTATGCAGGCGGACATTTTTCTGATCACTGGGGGAATCAACACCCAGAACCAGACGGTAGTTAAGCAGCTGTATGATCAGATGCCGGAGCCCAAGGTGGTGGTGGCGGTGGGTGTCTGCGCCTGTACCGGCGGTGTGTTCAAGGAATGCTACAACATCCTGGGCGGCGTGGATACCACAATCCCGGTGGACATCTATGTGCCGGGCTGCGCGGCGAGACCCCAGGCGATTATCGACGGCGTTGTAAAAGCGGTAGAGCTGTTCCAGAAGAAAGCAGATGAATTGGAAGAACGCAAACAGGCTGGTACAGCAGCCAGGAGAAAGGAGCATTGATATGGAAGTGAAGAATCCACAGAATACCATGGAGGCGGTGGTTCCGGACAATTTGTTGGAGCATGTGATGGATCAGAAGAAGGCGGGACACCGTCTCTCTCAGATCTGTGCTGCGTATGTGAATGAGAAGCTGGAGCTGAGCTATTCCTTTGCGGAGGATGAGATCAATCTCTATCACACCCTTCGACTGGTGATTGACAAGGAGACAGAGGTATACAGCATTACGGAATTTTACCCCTATGCATTTTTATATGAAAATGAAATGAAAGAGTTGTTTGGCGTGAAGGTGAAGATGCTCAATCTGGATTACAACAACAAGCTGTACCGTATTGAGGAAGAGACGCCGTTTTTGAAATAGAAGGAAAGGAGCGAAAGAAATGGGAAAAAAGAGTGTCATTCCCTTTGGACCACAGCATCCGGTACTGCCGGAGCCGATTCACCTGGATCTTGTGATCGAGGATGAGAAAATTGTGGAGGCCGTTCCTTCCATCGGTTTTGTTCACAGGGGTCTTGAGGGACTTGTAAAGAAAAAGGATTTTCAGGAAATGACATATGTGGTGGAGCGCACCTGCGGCATCTGCAGCTTCATGCACGGGATGGGCTACTGCGAGGCGGTGGAGCATGTGATGAACGTGGAGGTGCCGGATCGGGGAAAGTATCTTCGTACGGTCTGGGCGGAAATGTCGCGGATTCACAGTCATCTGCTGTGGCTGGGCCTGCTGGCGGACGCCTTCGGCTTCGAGAGTCTGTTCTACCAGTGCTGGCGCATGCGGGAGAAGGTGCTGGATCTCTTTGAGCTGACCACCGGCGGAAGATGTATTTTCTCCGTAAATAAAATAGGCGGCGTGATGAAAGACATCGACCAGGAGATGCTTCATACCATGCTGACGGTATTTGAGTCCATGGAGGAGGAGCTGCGGACCATCCGCAAGACCTTCCTCTTCGACTACACTGTGGAATCAAGACTGAAGGGCGTGGGTGTTCTGACAAAGGAGCAGGCTCATGATCTTGGCGCGGCAGGTCCCTTTGCCCGGGCCAGCGGGGTCATGATCGATATGCGTACCAGAGGCTACGGCGCCTATCCGGATCTGGAGTTTGCCCCCATCACCAGTGAGATCGGGGACAGCTTTGCCCGGTGTGACGTCCGCATCAATGAGATCTTCCAGGCCATCGATCTCATCCGTCAGCTGATCGGGAAGATGCCTGCGGGAGAGATCGCTTCCACGGTGAAGGGCAATCCAGACGGAGAGTACTTTATGCGGGTGGAGCAGCCCCGCGGGGAGGCCATCTATTACGTGAAGGCCAACGGAACGAAGTTCTTGGACCGCATGAGAGTCCGCACGCCCACCTTTGCCAATCTGCCGGGGATGCTTGAGACCTTAAAGGGCGCCGATCTGGCGGATGTGCCCCTGTTGATCCTGACCATTGACCCCTGCATCAGCTGTACAGAGCGATAGGAGGGTGTGAAATGGGAAAGTTTATGAATTTTAAGGGAACGGTATTGAAGAATCTTTTTTCGAAGCCCGTGACCAGGAATTATCCGGCGGAGCCGGCGGTGTACCCGGAGAGAAGTCGCGGTCATATCGAGATCACCATTGAGGACTGCATTCTCTGCGGTCTTTGCAGCAGGAACTGTCCTTCCCGGGCCATCACAGTGGATCGGGCGGCGGGAACCTGGAGCATCAACCGGTTTGACTGCGTCCAGTGCGGATATTGTACGGAGAAATGTCCGAAGAAGTGCCTTGCCATTCTGCCGGGGTATCAGGAACCGCTGGCGGAGAAGGCGGTTGCAGTCTATGAGAAGCCTGTGGAGGCAAAGAAATTCCCTCAGGCGGACACAGAAGTATGTGTATTCTGTACGCTGTGCGCGAAGAAGTGCCCCAAGGAGGCCATCACGGTGGATCGGGCGGAAAAGAAGTGGGAACTGGACAAGGAAGCATGTGTCAGCTGCGGACTTTGCGAGAGCAGCTGTCCAAAGAAATGCATTTCTATGGTTCCGGAAGAATAGGAGGAGCGATTATGCACGAATATCATGGTGCGGTAGAGATCATAGAGCATGCTGCGGCTCACTGCGTGGAACGGGGCCACAGCAAGGTGACAAAGATTCAGCTGGTTATCGGGGAGAGCTCCGGCTACTCCTTTGACGTGGTGAAGAATTATTTTGAGGAGGCATCCGTGGGTACAGTGTGCGAGGGCGCAGAGGTTACGGTGCGAAAGACCAAGGTGATGCTTCGCTGCCCCAACTGCAACGAGCTGTTTGTGAAGAAGCCGCTTAAGTATGACTGCCCCCACTGCGGCACACCGGGGAATCCCACGGATGCCGGCAAGGAGATGGCGATTGATTTTATTGAGACGGAGTAGAGCGGCGG
>CABQGZ010000119.1 GCA_902463835.1 uncultured Lachnospiraceae bacterium | reverse complement strand
CACGGAGACGAAAGCCCCGAAGGGCTATACCCTGCTGAAAGAAGCCGCTTTCGAGGGTACTCTGCCTGCGGATACACTGGAACTGCGGGTGGTCAACGGAGAAGCCTTCGCTCTGCCTAAGACCGGCTCAACCGGCTTTGTCCGCATTCCCATGACTACCGTTTTTTGTCTGATGCTGTGCGCCGCAAATCTTTGGCTGCTCCGTAAGAAAGAGCAGTAATCCGCCAACCGGGGAACCACCCCGGATTTTTTAACCTCAAATTCAAAATCTTAATTCAGAAAGGACTTTACTATGAAAACCATGAAGAAAATTGTTTGCGCCCTTATGACCCTTGTCCTGCTTCTGTCCAGCGTCCCCGCCGTCTTTGCGGACGAAGCGGACACTAAGACCATTGACCAGGATGCCGCTTGCAGCCTGACAATCTGGAAGTTCGACACACCAACCGCAAAGGCGACACCGACGGCCAGAACGGCAACGCTCTGGGAAACGGGCAGACCAGCAAAGGCTATGCCATTGCCGGTGTGGAATTCACATATCTGAAAGCCGCGGACATTGTGACCTTTGAGAACCAGGGTACGACCCAGGTCCTCTACGGCTTCCACAAGACGGATGCCGCCGATCTGCTGAAAGCCATCGGTCTGGAAAGCGGTGCCAACCGCTGTGCCGAGGCGGACAGCCTGGATGCTGACCGCTACTTCTACACCTCTGATACGCTGAACAAGGCCCTGGCCCAGAGTCTGGAAGCCAATTCCACCACGGTCAAGAACGCTCTGGAAACCTTCATCCGTAACGGCGGCACGGCCATGGACCCCACCAATGAGGTCGGCAAGACCTCTGCTAAGAATCTGCCTGTAGGTCTGTATCTGCTGGTGGAAACCAAGGTCCCCGAAATGGTCACTTCCACCACCAACCCGTTCTTCGTCTCCCTGCCCATGACCACCGTCACCGGCAATGACAACTCCGCCTCCCAGGATGGCGGCGCTGCCTGGAATTACGATGTGGTTGTCTACCCCAAGCAGGAAACCGGCATTCCTACTCTGGAAAAGACGGTTCGGGAGGCCAAGGCCGACACTGGTAAGAACGAAGGCTCCGCTTCCATTACCGACGGCTTTGCCCACACCGCTACCGGCTCCGCCGGGGACACCATGGAATACCAGATCGTTTCCACTCTGCCCACCATCACCTCCCAGGCAACGGCCCTGTCCACTTACAATTTCTACGACACTCTCTGCGAGGGCCTGACCTATGACAAGGACGCAGGTGTGACGGTGGAGTTCTTCACCGATGCCGCCTGTACTGACAAGGCAGCCTTCTGGGACAAAGATTCCGGCAAGTTCACCGTTACCTACAGTGAGGATGGCCGCCATATGACCGTGGACATTGCCAAGGCCGGTCTGGAGGAAATCAATGGAGCCACCGCCAACAAGAACGGCAAGCTCTACACCGGTTACTCCAACTACACCATCCGTGTGACCTACAGTGCCGTCATCAACGCCGACAAGACCTTTGTCTACGGTGAAAAGGGCAATGAGAATACCGTCATTCTGACCTGGAAGCGTACCTCCGGCGACTACTACGACACCCTCATTGAAGACTGCCATGTGTTTTCCTTCGGCCTGGACCTGACCAAGCTGTTCTCCGATGTGGATGCGGAAACCGCCGCCGAAACCAAGCTCTATGACAGCGTAAAGTTCAAAATTCAGAACAAGACCGACGGCACCTGGATCATTGCCAAACGCAATGACGAGGAAGGAGTCTACTATGTCACCGGACATACCGACAAGGAAGCAGATGCCACCGTCTTTACCCCCGTCACCATGGGCAAGTCCTACGGCCACATCATGGTCAAGGGCTTGGAGGAAGATACTTACACCATTACGGAAATCCAGACCGCCAATGGGTATACCCTGCTGAAAAACGCAATCACTGTCACCATTACCGTCAAGGAAAACCCTTCCAACACCTGCAATGTCTACGCCAAGGATGTGCTGGGCGTTCTCCAGAATGACCCCCACTATGCTTTTGACGGCGGCGAGGATTTAAAGCTGGCCAACATTCCCCAGCGGGCACTGTCCCACAACTATCCCACCGCTTCCGCAACCGTGGACAAGAATGAGGTCACTATGTTGGAGGACAACGGCTCTGCCAATGCCGAAGTGCCCCTGACCGTGAAGAACACCAAGGGTTTTGATTTGCCCAAGACCGGCGATCACGGCACCTGGATGTACAGCCTTGTGGGCATTCTTATGATGTCCGCCGCAGCCGGTGTTATTGTTCTGACTGTCAAAAAGAAGAATGGCCGGTAAGTATCTGGCCCCCCGGAAAAACACTCCGGGGTGCCGTCAGAAAGGAGGAGATTCTATCCGAGACAAACGAAGAAAGATCATCACCGTCTCCCTGGCCGTCCTGTTTTTCCTGCTGGCACTGGGGCTGACCATCTATCCGGTGTTCAGCAGCCGCTACAATGAGGCTCACCAGTCCCAGATCCATACGGAGTACCGAGAGGCGGTTCAGGCGTTGCCGGACACCGCCGTCCCGGAGGCCAGGGCCGCAGCCCAGGCGTACAATGAGGAATTGTGGAGCAGCATCGTCCGGCATGGCAGCTATTCCAAGGATTCCGTAACTTCTGCTGTGGAGGAATACGCCCAGCTCTTAGACCTTACCGGCACCGGGACTATGGGCTATGTTCATATTCCCAAGCTGGGGGTATCCCTGCCTATCTACCATGGCACGGAGGAGGAAACCCTGGACCGGGGCGTTGGCCATCTTATCGGCAGCTCCCTGCCTATTGGCGGCAGCAGCACCCACACTATCTTAACCGGTCACTCCGGCCTAGCAAGCCAGAAGATGTTTTCCGACCTGGACAAGCTGGAAATGGGGGACACCTTCTATCTGGAGGTGCTGAATGAAGTCCTGGCCTATGAGGTTGACCAGATCAACACCGTTCTGCCCCATGACACCACCTATCTGGGGCTGGAGGAAGGCAAGGATTTGTGTACCCTTGTGACCTGCACCCCCTTTGGGGTCAATACCCATAGGCTTTTGGTTCGTGGCCACCGGATTCCCTACACCCCGGAGAACACGGAAAATCCCGCCATAGAACTGGCTGAAACAGAGGAAAGCGTAGATTCCACTTGGGAGCAGGAGTACGAGAAGGGCGTGTATCTTGCCATTGGTATTGTGGCTCTGATTTGCCTGATTCTGTTCATTGCCTGGCTCACGCAGAAAGGAGAAACCAATGCGGCGTAAAGGCATTCTCATTACTCTGCTGTTCTTGTGGATTTACCTGGTGGGCATGGGAATTCTCCTGTATCCGGCGATCAACAACTACTACACCAGCAAGCGAATGGAAAGCTCTGTGGAATCCTTCTATGGTACCAATCCTACGGAAAGCACTTTGGATAATCTGCTTACCACAGAACCGATTGCGGAAACAGAGCCGCCCACGCCCTACCCGGAGCTGCTGGAAATGCTGGAAGCCTACAACAGGGAGCTTTACGAAAGCGACCAGGATGCGCTCAACAGTCTGGCCGCAACAGAGCAGCCGGGGGTACTGTTCAGTGTCAGCGGTCAGGCTGGGGATGTGTTCGGAGTGTTGTCCATCCCGAAGCTGGAAATGGAAATGCCCCTGTATCTGGGAGCCACTGACAAGCACATGGCAGACGGGGCCGCCCAGCTGGGACAGACCAGTATTCCCATTGGTGGGGAGAACACCAATGCCGTTATTGCCGGTCACCGGGGCTACAATGGTGCGCCCTACTTCCGCTATGTGCCGGAATTGCAGATCGGGGATTCTGTGGACATTACGAACCTTTGGGGCACCCTGCACTACAAGGTTGTGGAAACCAGAATCATCCAGCCCAATGATATTGATGCCATCAAAATCCAACCTGGGCGGGATTTGATAACCCTGCTGACCTGCCACCCTTACGCCAGCGGCGGCAGACAGCGGTTCTTAGTAATTTGTGAAAGAACGGAGGAAGAAAATGGAAGATGAAAAAAGGATGGCTGGCAGCTATGAGATCATCCAGGCATTCCGCATCGGGGATCGGGAAATCGTCCTTGGGGAGGACTTGAATGCCAAACCGGAGGAACGCTACATGTGCGCCTACTGCCAGCAGAACGAAATAGCGGCCCTCTACAATGAGGTCATGGTCAGTGACGATTACTGCGAAATCGTCAAGCTTTTTGCGGATAGGCTGTCGGAACAGGCGGAGAAAACCCGTGCGGAGGTATTGAAGCCCAAATTTCAGGGTATTGATGTGACACCTCTGACCAACAAGGACTGTACTCCCGTTACCTATGACGATGACCTGAATGGAAAAATTGTTGTTATTCGTCCGGGTGTGTTGCGGAAGGAGTATCAGTTGGCAACCCGCCAGCTGAAACTCTGCATTGGCGGTTTTGGGGCCAGTCCCCACAGCCGGGGTTCTGCCTGTTTCTGCGTGGATCTGTATTCCGGTGACAGCTCCCGGTTTGAACGGCGGGACATTCTCGGGACACTGGAGCCTGAACAGCTCCCTCAGTGGGCAAAGCTGGGACTGGAACAGTATCAGCGGGAACGATCTGAAAAGCGAAAGGAGCGTGAACGTTAATGGAACTGCGAGAATTGACCCAGCCCGAGCAGAAATACACCTACCGTCAGAGTCACCAGCTGGATGCCCAGACGGGATGTATCGGGTATCTGCGTGGGGACTTTGGCACCACCGGGAAGGAGTTCTATTCCAGCTGGTTTGACAGCATGGCCTATCTGAAAACGCCGGAATTTCAGGCAGAGCTTGATAGGGTGATAAACGCCCTGCGGGAAGATTCCCAGTACAGTGGTATCCTGGCAGACCGGAGCAGCCTATCCAACGTCTGCCGCCAAACCTTTGGACGGGAAGAATCCGGCTTCCGGGTGAATACCCAGGACTATGCCTACCTGCTGCGCTTAAACCCCAACCGAGGCGAGTACAATTTCTACATCTACTGCTACAAGAGAGATTACCTGGATCGGCACATCCGGAACGCCGAGTACGGCATCCGGTTCATTACACCCAATTACAAGGAGAAGTTCCGCATTGTGGACGGTGACAGTATTCGCATGACCTTTCCCGATGGTGAATACCGGGACCGGGAATGCCGGTTTATCGACGAAACCCATCTGGAGGTCGGGAACAGTCTCTATCATATCTGCGAATTTGCGGAGAGGATTCAGCGGGAGTGCATTCAGATCATTCCCCTGCGCCAGTCGCTCCCGGAGAAGTGCTTCAGTGCTTTGGAGGCTACAGGGGAGATCATCACTGTCACCAAAGGCGAGAAAGGCTACACGCCTACCGGGCAGTACCCGCAGAACGGTGTTTCCCCCAAAGAGGCTGCCGCCGCCCTTAATGATGCTGCCGGTGTGACCAAGGCACAGGAGGCCGCCATGGTGGCCGGCTCCATGTTCGGCTGGGACACGCCCGCCGCCGACCCCAAGAATTACGATGCCAAGGGCGTACCTATCAAAAATCACAGAGAGAGGGATGCAAGATGAAGTATAAAGTTACCGTCCAGGCTGTCAGCCTGGGGCATGTCACTGTAGAAGTGGATTCTCCTGAAAAGGCAGAAGACGCAGCTATGAAAGCCCTGTTCACCGGCGCAATCCACTGGGAGTCCACCAGGATGGAGTTTTCCGGTATCGAAGCCCAGGACACATAAACCGGACATAATCTGCTGAAAAAGTAAGGATGTGAACCAATGGATAAGAAAACAGCGATCTGCCAGTATCTCAAGAAGTACCATACCGGTGGAGAAAGAGCCGTTTACAGCCGTGAGCTGCAGCGGCTCTTTTCCATTGACGGACGGGGTCTGCGCAGGAAAATCAACAGCCTGCGGCAGGATGGCTACCCCATTTGCAGCGACGAACGGGGCTACTACTATGCCGACAGCCAGGAGGAGATCAACGGCACCGTATGCCGGCTCAATCAGATGGTGACAAAAGTTTCCAATGCCCGGACGGGGCTTTTGTACGCCTCCATCCAGGATGGCGGCGTGACGGTGGAAGTGTCCGTTACCGTGCGATAAGGAGGAGCTATGCCCAGAAAAAATGAAATTCTTTCCCAGATGCTCTCCTCCAAAACCCAGGAGATTGTAAGCAGCCCCGGCAACTACACAGCTTTCCTGCGGACCGCCGCCCAGAATTACAAATACCGCTTTCAGGAGCAGGTGCTTATCCACGCTCAGCGCCCGGATGCCACCGCCTGTGCGGAAATCGGTGTGTGGAACCGGCTGGGTCGCTGGGTAAACCGGGGTGCCACCGGTATTGCCCTGCTCCGGGACCCCAACCTGCCATACCGCATTCGCTATGTGTTCGATGTTTCGGATACCAACAGCCGAGAGAATCGGCAAATTCTCCTTTGGCAGATGAAGCCGGAGTACGAAAACGAGGTCATCCATGCCTTACGGGATAAGTTCCTGCTGGATTCCGATAGTTATTTTGGTGAGATTGTAGAAGTGCTCTTCCAACGACTTGCGGAGGAAGCTGTTGAAGATTACCTTCCCGACCTGCTGAACAACAAGCAGGACAGCTTTCTGGAAGAACTGGACGATGGCAGTGTCGCCAGATGGTTTAAGGAATCCGTTCGTGAAAGTGTCCGCTATATGGTCCTCCATCGCTGCGGCTATGCGCCCGAGCTGGACAATGATGTTTTTGGGCGCATCCAGGATTTCAATACCGAGATCACCGCCTCCCTGTTAGGTTCGGCTGTCAGTACTCTGTCCGAATCCATCCTCCGAGAAATTGGTGTCGCCGTGAAATCTCTGGAACGGCAGCAGCTTCGCACATTTGATTCTTTCGGAGACACTGTGTACAATGAAGCCAGAAAAAATGAACTGGAAAGGAGCCAGAATAATGGAACTGACTTACACAATGCAGGGGGACTACCGGCTGCCCAACCTGATTCCCCCCGAGAGTCCCAAGGTGGGCAAGTACGGGATGCTGCGGCACAGTTATCTCCGCAAGCACCGGGAGGGGCTATACACCGGGATGCTGATGAAAGGCACCCTGAACGCCCATCTGGAGGAGGTGGACCGGGAGGCCAACCGGATGCTGGAACAGTTGACAACGCAAATGGCCCAGGAGCAGGGCGTGACGGAGGAACTGAAAGCCCAGGATCAGATGCTGTGGGTACAGAAGATGAACAACATCCAGCAGGCCGCGGAGGAACAGATTTTCCAGGACCTGATCTACACGTAATTGAAGAATCGCCGCTGCCCAGCGTGGAGGAACAGATTTCCTTCCTGGACGGCGGCTTTTCTGTATCGGAAGCAGCGCAGCAGACCTTTTTCCCGCAATTGCAGCTTCCCCAGCAGATTATTGACGAAGCCCTGTGCATGGGCTTTAATGACCAGGATAGCCGGAAAATCATCTGTGCCTACTTCATGAAGGACAAGCCGGACAACGCCGCTTTCCTGCAAAAAAGCTATGGCACCAACGGTGCGGGGCTGATCATCCAGGGCCAGGAATACGCCGTCTGGTATGACCCGGAGGGCATTCGCATTTCCCCTGGGCGCACCGTCCAGAAGCTGCATACCACCCTTGTCACTTGGGAGCAGGCAGCGAAGCGTATCCGGGAGCTGCTGGATATGGGACGGTATATGCCCCAGGCAGAACTGGATCAAGTTCCGGACTTTGAGCGGCGCAGACTTGCCCAATCCCTTGCTTTTGCGGTACGGGAGTGTTCCGCCCAGGCAAAGGAGGCCGGGTATCTTCCCCTCACAACGGAAATCGATTCCTCCAATAGCGGCTTTCCTGAAGTCGAAGCCCAGATGCAGCGGCTTCTGGAATCCCCGGATACGCTGAAACAGCTTGTGGATGAATGGACGTTATTTGTGGCCGCCCATGCCAATGATCGCAGCCTTATGGTAAGCCGCCTGTATCACCCTGCCAGGCTTTTGCAAAAGCTGGAAGATTTGCAGCGAATACCCCTGACATTCACCGCCGCGGAAGGATTTAACCCTCTGCGGCGGTATTTCATTTCCGATGATGAGATCAACCAGGCACTGCGTGGGCATGAGCGTGAATTCCGGACCCGGCTGGATGTATTCTCCTTTTTCAGCCAAAACACGGACACGAAAGAGCGGGAACAGTTTCTGAAACGACAGCATGGGGAATACAGCGGCTACCATGGCGGAAATGACAACAAAACCTATACCTCTGCCGGATTTTCCTTTAGCCATGGAGATTTAACTGCCCCGTATGCCCAGGTGAATATGAAATGGCCTGCTGTTACCAAATGGGTGTCCAACATGATTTCCTCCGGCACCTATCTCTATCCCAGTGATGCGGATAGGATGGCTGACTATGAGATCAACCAACTTGCCAGACGGATCATGTCGTTCTTTTCCAATGCCCCGGACGGTTTTCAGCGGCCCACCCCCAGAAGTGATTTTGACTATTGGG
>CABQGZ010000118.1 GCA_902463835.1 uncultured Lachnospiraceae bacterium | reverse complement strand
CGGACAGATCATGGCCCAGCTGTGCGAGTATGTGGACGTGTGCATCGCCAATGAGGAAGACGCCGCGGATGTGTTCGGCATCAAGGCGGCCGACACCGACGTGACCAAGGGAGCTGTGAACCACGAGGGCTACAAGGATGTGGCCAAGCAGCTGGCTGACCGTTTTGGTTTCTCCAAGGTGGCCATTACCCTGCGGGAGTCCATCTCCGCCAACGACAACAACTGGTCCGCCATGCTCTACGATGGCTCCGATTACTATTTCAGTAAGAAATACAGCATGCACATCGTGGATCGCGTGGGCGGCGGCGACAGCTTCGGCGGCGGGCTCATCTGTGCGGTCTTAAATGGCTATAGTCCTCAGGAGACCATCGAGTTCGCCGTTGCGGCCTCCTGCCTGAAGCACTCTGTGGAAGGGGACTTCAATATGGTTTCCATGGATGAGGTGACAAAGCTGGCCGGTGGCGACGGCTCCGGACGGGTACAACGTTAACACCTTGGTCGTACCGTAAATTTCTTTTTAGATACTTTGGTTATTGATACGTTCTGGCAAAAAATCCTCCCCGCGAGGGTCGGGGATCATAAGAAAGTAATATCGTATTTTCGCAGGAACGGCGTGACTTCGGTCATGCCGTTTCCTGTTGCAACAGTTCTTCCACGGGGATAATACCCACAAGGTCATAGGAAATGCGAATGCTCTGCCGCTGTTTCCCGCTGGACTTGTCCGGGGCTTCAATGTGAATCGCCTTGACAAGCTCTTATTATTATTCATTGTCCAATCTCTTTTGCTTGATAAAGTTCCTTTTCCAACACATCCGCAAAGCGCTGCACAGGCTCACCAAGCGTTTCAGCGTAGTCGAAAGTCTCTTTATCGTCTCGATATTTCAATGGGTTTCTTCGGACATTCAATGCGGCTGTGAGAGCATACAGATCAGGACAGAGGTTGTTTTCCAACGCCCATTCTGCTGCTTTTGTCTTTGCGATAATCTTGCTGGTGCGAAGCGTATAGATGCACCGAGCTATATCCAACAGCCAACCGAAAGAGTAATAATTTCGTCCGGTGCTTTGTGCGTATTTTCTAATCGTTTCATAGTGGCGTTTCACATCGGCATACAACTCATGAAAGTCTGGATATTTCAGTTCTTTTCGTATATCCTTTCCATGCAAAAGAACGCTACTTTCAATCAGTTCTGCCATGCCGAAGCTGTCAAACAAATAGTTATTGGTAATTCGTTCTCCGCTTGTACCCCAATAAACCACTCGGTCGGGGGTCTTTGAGAGAAAATCACTCCGAGTAAGCATCCCACCCTCAAAAGAACGATAATAAGGATTATCGGGTTCCTTGGCGAGCATGGCTTGACGGAGATCTACAAGCAAATTTGCCTGCGATTCTGATATTTGTTTCTCCGTCAGAACCAAAATATCAATATCGCTCCAGCCTAATCTAAAATCATCCAGCGCAGACGAGCCGTACATATAAATAGCAGGATCACAATCTGCAAGAATCTGGCTGATCTCCCGAACCATGCTGTTAATAGAGAGCTGTCTAGCTTTTCGCTCCGCACCGATGGGATGGAAGACAAATTTTTGATTTGGGTAATCAAATTCCTCTATAAGCTCATCTGCAACAAAACCATATTTTTCATACAACGCTCTTGGTGCGGGTCCTTTTTCATCCTCAGCTCGGAACGTCGAAACAGATATTTCTTTTGTTCTATCTAAATTGCCAAGCGCTTCATCCATGAGCATTGAAGCTATGCCACGGCGACGGTATTCGGGTGCAACAGCGAGACAGCAGATCATGTTGTGTCCTCGTGAAAACAACATAACACCGGCAATCTCGTTTTTTTCTTTTACACAGATAGCTTGTCGTTTGCCCATGAATTTGAGGACGGTGGATCGATGCTCGTTTAACTTTTCCTGTGTTTCCAGACCTGGAAAATTCCATCGAACCTGTGTTACAAGGCTCATCCATTTTTCAATATCTTCGGGTACTCCACAAAAGAGCTGCACAGCATTTCTCCTCCGTTCATAAGTCAATTTATCTTCAAAACAACCATTAATTCCTGCTTAAGAAGATTTTCCGGCTCCTCAAACAAATAAAGTGTCTGGAATGGCGTTCAATCTCACCCTCTATATAGTAATCACACAATGCAAAGACCTTATCTACCAGCGTTCTTTCGATGGTCTGTACTGTAATTTCAAAAGGATTCAGATCATAAATCTCTGCCAAATCCAAACGATCAAATTTCTTTAAGAAACGATAAATATAGTTATCCACCATACGCTTGGTTGTCGGAAATGGAAGTATTGCCACATAGGTCTCAACCACCAGTTCTGGTTTTAATATATTTGACTGCTCATATATGGATGGATAACTGGCCCTGTAACAATTGTAATGTCTACGGCTTCTTGTCTTATTCAGATTGGTAATTGGAAAGCCAAATTCGTCCATTGTCGCAACAACTGCCCTTTTTAACTGTCTCTTTCTACTGTCTCCGGGCGTGCCAGATTCAGCTGTATAAGACAAATCAATATCCTCCGAAAAACGGTCTAACAGCTGATAGCACTTTGTAAGGGATGTTCCCCCCTTAAACACCATATCCTTTAGTTTTTCTGATAATGCCTTAAGTGTAATTGTCACATAATAATCCTTTTCGATTACATTAGTGGGAATTGCCAACTCATTAGCCGCACCAATAATTAATTCTTCAAACGCTTTCCTGTCATGATATAAATTCATAAATCATCCCCCATTCAATCATTTTTTTTGCCGCCCCACCGGTAATAATAGATGAAACCGCTGATAACTGCTCTTTTGTAAAACCCTTTTTCTTTACATAGGAAATCATCGTATCTATGGTTTCCTCCATTGACAGTTCTGTGTACTTATCAACAAAGGCAATGCTATCCAAAAGCTGTAAAAGTTCTGCATTGGAATCCGAAATAGTAATTGCAGATTTCTTAATTCTAACCCTTTGTTTTCCCACCATAACCATACGCCCATTCGTTGCTTCGCGGTTAGTAACCACCTCTATAACTGCAGGCATCTGAGTTGTTAACCCTAATTGATTGGCAAAACTTATTCCGGTGACATAGCCATAAATCTCTGACTTATTTTTTATATATTTACGCATAATAACTACAGATGGGTCAAGATAACTCTTACCTAACACTCCCCCACGCTTTGGTATATAATAGATCCCATTGTCATATCTTTCTAAAAAACCACTTGCCATAAGTCTTTTCACAGCCTGGCGAACTGCATTTTCTGACAGTCCTTCAACTGATAAATCATTTAAAAAGATAGGCTCATTATATCCGTAATTTTCCACCAAATAAGATTTTAGCATGCTCTCACCTCCACCCATATCGTACCATATTTATATAACATTTGTCAATATATATGTCGTTTTTTATGTAAGAATCAAATCCTGCATTCCTATCTTTCTTTTTGTACAATAGCGTATAAGTCATTTGATAAGTCTAAGAGGGTAGAGGGAGAATAAATTTCTCGCCCCTCCCATTGAACCGTACGTACGTGTCCCCTATACGGCTCTACAATCTATATTCCAACTTTGCCTAAGCAATAGGATGAGGGATTAAGCTACAACGGTTCAGTCAATTCTTTGGTTATTGATATGCTCTGGCAAAAAAACCTCCCCGCGACCCTGGGTAGGTTTTTTAGTCAGCTACTTCACTTTTTATAGATGTCATCCAGCGTCAGGAGTGTCACTTCCCCCTGCTTTTCCAATTCAAGCAGCGCTGGTGTAAATCCAACTTTCGAAAAAATATAATAATGGAATTCTGCGTCTTTTTTGAATACAGACGCATATCTGCGCAACAGTTCCAACTCATCTACGCCGATTTTCTCATTTCGATATTTGCAGGAGCCGATCAGATATTCCTTTCCTTCCACAGATGTTCCCACGATATCAATCTGTACCTCTTTGCGTGTTCTTGCATCCGTTCCCCACCATTGGCCTACTTCGTTCAGCAGGATTGGGAAATTCTGCGCGTAGTAGAGTAGATATTGCTGGCACATTTTTTCAAAAATCAATCCCATATAGTCCGGATAATTTTTCTTCATCACCTGTTCATAAACTTGTCGGATGCGTCTTGCACTGATCACTGACATATTCTGAGGAACAAAGCGATACCAGAAACGGAAAAAATTATCCCCTATGGTATATATGGTTTTCCTGCCTGGCTTTTCTGTAATAGGTGTTTCCTTTTTCAGTATAGACAGATCCAGCAGCACTCTCAGATACTTTGCACATACGCCTGATTCCAGTCCAACTTTTGTAGCAATCTCATTCGCACGACTCGCACCTTGCGCAATCGCTGCAATAATGGAATTATAAATAGCCGGCTCCCGCAATTCCTGCTTAAGAAGATTTTCCGGCTCCTCAAACAAGTAGCTGGATGTGTCAAACAGATTACTTAAGATGGCCTCATCCAAGTCGTCTTCCACATCCAATTTATTGATATAATGAGGGACACCGCCAGTAACACCATACAATAGTGCCTGATCCTGCGCGTTAAATTGGGGATGAAACACGGTCATCTCCCGATAATTTAATGCCTGTATCTTAAATTGCGCAGTGCGCCGACCATACAGCGGACTCTCATAACCCAACACCTGATATTCCATAAAGCTCATAGAAGAACCACATAATATAAAGTAAAGCTGTCCTTCCTGCCATTCATGGTCAATGATGTGCTGCAGCCTGGAAGATATGGATTTCTCCGCCTTGGCAAGATATGGATATTCGTCAATGACAAACACCATTCGCTGCTTTCCTGCCATTCTCGTAATTTCATCCAATGCATCTGCATAACTGCGGTAGGCAGGAGCACCAATTCCACCGGGATTCTGGCAAGTATAGATTGCTTTTGACAGGGCTTCAAGATTTTCCTGTGAAGATGCATTCAACGCCGAAAAATATATCGTTGGTTTATCTTTGCAAAATTCATTGATCAGGGCCGTTTTTCCAACACGCCGACGTCCATAAATTACAATGCATTCAAACCGGCCTTTCTGATAACGCCGATTCATCGTATTCAATTCTTCTTCACGGCAATAGAACATGGAATACCCTCCACTTTGCAAATTACTTACTCATGAGTTGGTGTATTACGAGTTTATTATAATCCATGCCGGAATTTATGTCAATACAATACTTAGAACTCTTCCTTTGCTCCAAGGGCTTCTACCAGATTCTTGTATGCAGCATCCATCGCGTTATATGCGTCTTCATCCAGGACTGTGCTGTAGCTAAAAGCAAGGTTTCCCACCAAGTGATCGATTGCTATCGTCATTTCGCCTTCAAGCGGAAGCTTTTTGTCTGCCTTTATGGCTTCTATCCACTCGTTTAGCTGTTCCTCTGAGGTATCCGCCTCACTTCCGCTGAGAACAAAAATCATTGCCATGGATCCGTCTTCCGTCCACCAGCCGGCGCATTCCTTCACTGGCATTCCCGACCAGTAAGTAGCATGATCCTGAAGCCATATCTCTCCGCCGTTGCCATCGTAGAACACGCCTGCCTCCTTGAAGTAGTCGTTTACATTCTGTCCTGACCACTCCTCGATCTTGGAAGGATACTTGCTCATATCGATCTTGCTTCCTTCTTTCTTGCTGTCGCCGCCCTTAGCTCCACATGCCGCGAGGCCAAGGGTCAGGACAACTGCCATACATACTACGGTCAACCTCTGTAACGTTTTTTTCATGCTCTTTCTTCCTCTCTCTTTTTTTGTATGAAATTTTTAGCCAGACATTGTTCTGTCAGCTGTAATCTCCGGTATCTTTACTGTCAATATGTTCCTTAAGCTTTCACTTATCCACCTGTTTCTGCCTATGAAAAACAGATATCCACAGGTCAATACACTAGTACAGAATTTCCGCCAAATGCTCCCGTATGGTATCTTCGTCCACGGCTCCGATCTCGCGGCTCACAATCTGGCCGTCCTTGTAGAAATACAGATCCGGGATCCCATTGATCTTAAATTCTTTGGACAGCTTGGGGCACTCGTCCACATCCACCTTGACAATATTGACAAAGGGGAACTCGTCCTCCAGCTCCTCCAACACCTTTGCGATCATCTTGCAGGGCACACATGTCTTGCCGAAAAAATCTACCAGCGCTGCACCCTCGCTGATCAGCTCCCTAAAATTCTCATCTGTTGCATATTGAATTGCCATGTTCTTCTTCCTCCTCTTACTTGCTCTTATTTTACAATTCCACTGCGTTCAGCGGAATATGTCATTCCTATCTGAAGAAATACACACCTTGTACCGACGATACTTACTCCTCCAAGATGGTCATATTCTCTCTCACATAAGTCTCCAGGAAGTCCCATCCCAGTTCCATTGCCTCATCCATTGTGATAGCTGCTGCATCCTTTTCGTGCACAGCGCACACCCACAGTGCTACGGCAATGGACTGTTCCGCGCTGCCGCGAAGCATTTTTTCCGCTTCCTCTAAGGTTGTAACTCCAAAGAAACGGCTAAGCTCCTCTTCCTGGAGCTGATCATACTCCTTGCCTTCCTCCGCAAGCTCTTCCTGAACCTGTGCCTTGTATTCCTGCACCAGAGCGTCCAGCTCCTCCTCGTCGAACTCCCAGTCGCTGTGGGTGAGGACGTAGTTCATAATCTCCTCCATGGTTCCATAGACCGCATCTCTCCGGCCCTCCTTGTAATATTCCTGGATGACATGTTCCCGGTAGGCTTCCACCGTCTTTATACCGGCAAGCTCTTCGTGCTCCGCCGCGTAGGCGGCTGCCATCTCATCGGTAGGCTCCGGGTATATCGTGCGGTTTGCCTTCTTGATGGTGACTGCAACTGGCTTGTCCTGCACCTTTGCGGTGAAGCTCTCGCCGACGCTATGACCAATCAACTGTTCTTCCAGCTCTGCATCAAAAAGTCCGCCGCCCACAGTGACAGGCACCGTGGGTTTGTTGAATTTGGCAAGCTCGCTCTCCAGCGCCAGCATCACAACATCTTGCTTTTCCACCTTCTCCACCGGCTCATTCCTTTTAAATCCTCGGGTCAGATGCTTCATCTCCTTTGCGATGTGCTCCTTTGGACAGCGGAGTACCACTTCCCGCTCAAAGGGAACTTCCCGGTAATCTGCTAATACGTTAATGCTTGATCTCATTTCTATTCATCCTTTCCCTTCTATTATTATTTTATGGATTCGCCTGGCACAGCATCATGATCGTAACAGTTCCGCTCGCGCCATTGGAAAAACCCTGCTCTTTTTACACTTCCGAATCCGCAGCGATCAGCTTCTGCAGTGTGGGACTGCTCTTTTCCACTTCCGCTTTTGGTCCTGCCGCCTCCACGGTTCCGTCGTTTAATACTACCACGTAGTCCGCCTTGACCAGCATGGACATGTCATGGGAGATCATGACCGTCGTCCGCCCCTTCATCAGGTTCAGCAGCGCCTCTGTAACCGCCTTCTCGGAATAGACGTCTATATTGCAGGTTGCCTCATCCAGCAGCAGATAGGAGGGATCCAGCATCACCGCCCGGGCGATGGCGATCCGCTGGCGCTGCCCGGCCGATAATCTTGATCCATTGTCTCCGATCACAAAATCATAGCCTCCCGGCAGCTCCCGTATGAATTGGTCTGCGCACGCCAGTCTGGCTGCACTGGCGGTTTCCTCCTCCGTCACCGGGCGCTCCATGCCATAATTAATATTGTCTCTTATGGTTCCATTAAAAAGCTGGGGCTCCTGAAGCACATAGGCTATGCTCTGCCGCCATTCCTTCAGGTGGATGTCCTCCACGTCCAGGCTGCCGAAGCAGATTCTTCCGCTGTCCGGCGTATAGAACCGTTCGATAAGCTTGAACAGTGTCGTCTTCCCGGAGCCGTTTGGGCCGGCAATCACCGTAACCTTCCCCTTAGGAATGGTGAAGCTGGCATCCTTTAAGATCTCCTTCTCCCCGTAGCCGAAGGTTACATGCTCAAATTCCAGGGCCTGATCCTCCATGTCCATACTGTGCGTTCTCGTGTAAACCTCTTCCTTCTCCGCCATCAATCCGGAGATATAGAAGAGCTGCCCATTGTAGGTCATCAGCGATGTATATAAGCCCGGCAACGAGCTTAGGGATTGATATGCAATCAGTATGTAGGACTGAAATGCTGCCAGCTCCGCCAGCGTGATCGTTCCCGCCCGCGCCGCAGGAATCCCGATCAAAAAGATCAGTATGGTAATGACATTCGTAATGGAGCCGGATACAAGTCCGTTAATCAGGGTCAATACAGCCTGGTATACCTCCGCCTGATAATAGTGCCGGATAGCCTCCCGGCCCCTCTCCGCCTCGTTCTTTTCGGAGTGCAGCTGACGGATCTGAGGGAAAAATCCCAGATGCTCCGCCAAATATGCCGTCAGCTCCGCGGTGGCCCCCCGGCCCCTTCTCTCCCTGAGGAACAACAGCTTTCCTTCCAGCCAGGTGCTGAAAAGAATATAAATCAAAAT